>CAZNMC010000001.1:0-77535 GCA_964574285.1 uncultured Sangeribacter sp.
CTTTTTACACACATTTTCAACAATAGTTTAAAATAAGTCAATCATCTACACATTTAGCTAAAAAGTGTTTCATTCTCATAAAAGCCGTTTGGATATTCTTCAATTTTTTCGTATCTTTGCAAATTCTCATTCCTCGGCTTCCTCGTCCGGCCAAACCGGCTGAAAGCGAATCTTTCCTCATTCAAACTCTTCAGATTTTACTGCAATGACATATAAATGGAATTATCAGCCGCTCACACTCCAGCAGCGTCAGGAAGCCGACGGACTGCTGCCGGCGTGCGGCAATCTGTCCTCCATCGCTGAGATTTTGCTCCGACGAAATGTCGTAACCCGAAAAGATGCCGATCGCTTCTTCAACCCCTCAATCAATGATCTCCATGATCCTTTTCTGATGCCGGATATGGACAAGGCGGTTGAACGTCTTAATAAAGCCATGGGATCGAAGGAGCGAATAATGATTTATGGAGATTACGATGTGGACGGCACAACTGCTGTGGCACTCGTATATAAATATCTTCAGAATTATTACAGCAATATTGAATACTATATCCCTACGCGGTACGAAGAAGGATATGGGATTTCACGCAAAAGCATTGATTATGCACTGGAAAACGATGTAAAGCTCGTCATCGTATTGGATTGCGGAATAAAAGCCATTGAAGAAATTCAATATGCCAAAGACCACGGCATTGATTTCATAATTTGCGACCACCATGTGCCGGATGAAGAACTTCCTCCCGCCGTGGCAATTCTTAATCCTAAAATGCCCGGATCCACCTATCCGTGCCCGCACTTAAGCGGTTGTGGTGTAGGATTCAAGTTCATGCAAGCATTTGCAATGAGCAACGGTTTAACTAACCACAATGAACTTGAATCTCTACTCGATTTAGTCGCTGTCAGCATTGCAGCCGATATAGTGCCGATTGTCGATGAAAACCGTGTAATGGCTTATCACGGTCTCCGGCGGCTCAACAGTAATCCCAATCTTGGATTACGCAGTATAATCCGACTCTGTAAACTTACCAATAAGGACATCACTATTTCTGATGTTATTTTCAAAATAGGACCACGAATAAATGCGTCCGGTAGAATGCAGAGCGGAATAGAAGCAGTCGATTTACTTGTTTGCCGCGATCTGCATGATGCATATGAGAAGAGCAAGGCGATCGACCAGTATAACAAAGACCGCAAGGAACTCGACAAACGAATAACGGAAGAGGCAAATAAACTCATTGCTAATAATGTCGGGATCATAGAAGGGAAACGCTCCATAGTTATTTACAACAAAGATTGGCACAAGGGCATCATCGGCATTGTAGCCTCACGACTCACTGAACTATATTACAAACCATCCGTAGTTTTAACCTTCTCAAATGGGATGGCAACCGGTTCATCCCGTTCCGTCCAGGGATTCGACATTTATGCGGCTGTCAACGCCTCCCGCTCGCTTTTAGAAAATTTCGGAGGGCACACCTATGCTGTCGGTTTAACTCTCAAAGAAGAAAATATCGAAGAGTTCTCACGTCAATTCGAACAATATGTTTCAGATCATATTCAGCCTAATCAACTTTCCCCCCAATTGGAAATCGACGCTGAAATTGAGTTTGCCGATATCACTCCTGATTTACTTACCTATCTTAAAAAATTTAATCCTTTCGGACCCGGTAATCAAAAACCGGTATTCATTACCCGAAACGTATTCGACTTCGGTACAAGCAAACTCGTAGGGAAGAATATGGAGCATATTCGTTTGGAACTGGAAGACGACAGCACGAGTCGTGTCATGAACGCAATCGCATTTAACATGGCTCCATATTTTGAACATATTCACGCTCATAAGCCGATTGACATCTGTTATACCATTGAGCATACTCATCAAGGTAACAATTCAGATAATGTCCAGCTCATGATTCGCGACATCCGCCTTTCCGATAAAAGATAAATGACCTTTCTTACCTCATTTTCTTTTTGAAATATAAAATTTAAAGGATATAAGTCTCTTCTGTCCTATATATGAATCCGACAGAAATTTTAAAAAAATACTGGGGGTTCGATAAATTTCGCCTTTTGCAGGGTGAAATTATAGATGCAATCTTAAATGGGCATGACACACTCGGCCTAATGCCTACTGGAGGTGGAAAGTCGATAGCTTTTCAAGTTCCGGGTCTATGTCTCGGAGGATTGACTATAGTGGTCACTCCACTTATATCGTTAATGAAAGACCAGGTCGACAACCTCCGCCAACGCCGAGTCAAAGCTGTCTATTTTCATTCAGCCATGACATCTAAGGAGATTCGAACGGCTTGGGAGCGGCTCACCAACGATGGATGTAATTTTCTCTATTTAGCTCCCGAACGACTAAGTAACGACCGTTTTATGGCCGAACTTAGCCACTTACCCATTAATCTGATCGTTGTTGATGAAGCACACTGTATTTCGCAATGGGGGTATGATTTTCGGCCCTCCTATTTAAACATAAAACGACTGAGAAAAATTGCTCCCAAAGCGTCGATGGTCGCCCTCACGGCTACTGCAACCTCCCAAGTGTCACAAGACATTTGCAAAGAGCTTGATTTTCGAGATGGATTCCAAGTTGTCAAAGCCAGTTTTGCCCGGGACAATATCAGCTATTTAGTGCGTCCTACCGAATTAAAAATTCAAGAAACTATTCATATTTTAACCCACACCCAAGGTTCAGCGATAATCTATGTTCGCAATCGAAAGAAAACTCGGCAAATAGCAGAAGCCCTAACCGCGGAAGGATTAACTGCCACATGGTATCATGCCGGGTTGACATTTGAAGTAAAAGAAGAGCGCCAAAATGCTTGGAAATCTGGTAAGATTCGAGTAATGGTGGCCACAAATGCCTTCGGGATGGGTATTGATAAAGCTGATGTAAGAGTAGTAATTCACTACGATCATCCTTCTTCGCTTGAAGAATACTATCAAGAAGCTGGGCGAGTTGGACGGGATGGTTCGGTTTCATACGCCATTTTGCTTAGAGGAAAACGAGACAAAGCCACACTTCACCGTCATATTACTGAAGCCTTCCCTTCAAGAGAATATATCCGAAAAGTTTACGACAGACTTTGCATCTTTTTCAATCTTGAAATTGGGGAAGGATATCGTCTGCTGCGACAATTTGATTTGCAAAAATTCTGCACTGTATTTAAACTCGATGAAGAACAATGCATGGCTGCTCTAAAAATTCTGACCCGATCGGCATTAATTGAATATATCGAAGAAAAGGAAACTCTGTCCCGATTGATGATTCTGACAGATAGGGAGGAACTTTACCATGCCGGCATTGACGCCAATGCAGACAAAGTCCTTACTTCCATTATGCGCCAGTATCCCGGGCTTTTCTCTGACTTTGTTTTCATCTTCGAATCCAGAATAGCCGCTGATACCGGTTTGACTGAAGCCGAAGTTTGTGATTCTCTTATAGAATTATCCAAGAGAAAGCTACTGAGCTATATCCCTCGCACGCGCACTCCATATATCTACTTCCCCACTGCTCGCGAAGATGCCGATTACATAATGATTCCTCACACCGTCTATGAGCAGAGAAAAGACGCTCTGACCAAACGAATCAATGCAATGATCGACTATTCCTATTCTTCAACCAAATGTCGGGTGAGTAGAATGTTGAAATATTTTGGAGAGACTAATCCGACAGAATGTCGGAAATGTGATGTATGTCGAAGTCAAAAACTTCAACCTCCCGAGCGCCAATCAATTGCAAAAAAAGTGGACCACTACATAGCTACTCATCCTAATGGTTTCCCGATAAAAGCTTTTAAGAATTCTTTTGGGAGTCAAGCCACTGAAGCCTTTCGTTGGTTACAATATCTCGTAGATGAGAAAATGATTAATGTCGATGAGACAGGATATTATTTTTCAAATGAAAATGGTCAATAGATTGGGCTTTTTCATTTCCTAATTGAGAAATCTAACGGGACTCATAATACATTCAATCTGTTTTTTTGTTGTAAAGGTAAAAAACAGTGAGAAATGAAAATAATTAATCTGGTGACAAGCAGTTTAGTCGTATGTGCCGGTATATTCCCTTTAGCGGCGCAGACAACTGATTCACAAAATAATGAATCCGGGAAATCGATTGTCATTCGTGCAAGCGACTTCCAAGAATATAAAAATGCCGCCTTAATGGGCGATGGAGAAGCTATGCGGCGGGTTGCAATATGCTATCAGACAGGAACCGGAGTTGAAAAAGATTTGGAAGAAGCCATAATTTGGTATGGTAAATCCGCTCGCACTGGCAACGAGGAAGCGGAATTTGATATCGGCACTCTATATCGCGATGGAATTGGATTTCCTCATAGTGACGAAGAAGCTGCCTACTGGTTTCGCAAATCAGCACAAAACGGCAATACCAAGGGAATGGTAGAAATCGGCAGAATGTTTCTTGAAGGGAAGGGAGTGCAACAAGACGATATCATTGCCGCTGAATATTTTTGGCGTGCCGGCTCACGTGGTAATGCCGAAGGACAATATCAGTATGCCACAATGCTACGCGATGGCAAAGGAGTAAAACGAAATAAAGAAAAAGCCATTGAATGGTTTAAGATGGCAGCTGCCCAAAATTATAAAGATGCAGCTCAACAAGCCGATTGGGTCCAGAACGGTAAACCGGTTGTAAAAAAGCGTACTACTTCCGTCGCAAAACATTCCACCGCTCAAAAAAATTATACCAAAAAAAGTCAGAGACGAAAGTAAACCCCGGTTTTTGTCATTTAAATCCAAAAATATTTCCACACCTCAATTTCCACCAACTATGTCAACAACTGAACTCTCTGCCCTCCCCTTTGAGGAGCCAAAGCGAGAACTGATCCTAATGAATATCTCCGGCCCGGATAAACCGGGTCTGACGGCTGCCCTCACAGAAATCCTGGCACGCTACGATGCCGGAATTCTCGACATAGGTCAAGCCGACATTCATCACACCCTTTCTCTTGGAATTCTTTTCAAGACAGACAGTCGAAAAAGCGGAGAAATTTTAAAAGAGCTTTTATTGCGTACCAATGCCCTACATGTCCAGGTGCAATTCAGTATAATCACCGAGGAGGAATACAATCGATGGGTGAGCCTACAAGGTAAGAATCGATATATTATCACTATGCTGGGGCGTACGCTAACGGCAGAACAGATCTCTCGAGTCACACGTATTATTTCGGAACAGCAACTCAATATTGATAACATACGGCGACTGACAGGTCGCACTCCGCTCGATGAAGAACAGCAACCTTTAGCAAAGGCTTGCATAGAGTTATCCGTGCGTGGTAATCCACTCGACAAGTTTACAATGCAAAAAAGCTTTATGGACCTTGCTTCAAGTCTGAATTTCGATATTTCTCTGCAGGAAGATAATATGTATAGAAGAAGTCGAAGATTGATTTGCTTTGACATGGATTCAACCCTTATTCGCACAGAGGTAATCGATGAATTGGCGGATCGCGCTGGGGTCGGAAAGGAAGTCCGCCAAATCACTGAATCCGCGATGAGAGGTGAAATTGACTTCAACGAAAGTTTCAAGCGGAGAGTTGCTCTCCTCCAAGGACTTGACGTAAATGTCATGAAAGAAATTGCCGAATCACTTCCAATAACTGAAGGAGTGGAACGACTAATGAAGGTTCTTAAAAGATCGGGCTATAAAACTGCTATTCTATCCGGAGGTTTTACCTATTTCGGCAATTATTTAAAACAGAAATACGGATTCGATTATGTGTATGCCAATGAACTTGAAATCGGTCCTGACGGCAAACTTACCGGCCGATATATAGGGGATATTGTGGATGGAAAACGCAAAAAAGAGTTACTTAGACTACTGGCACAAGTGGAAAACATCGACATCGCACAAACTATTGCCGTAGGAGACGGCGCCAATGATTTACCAATGCTATCAGAAGCCGGACTCGGAATTGCCTTCCATGCCAAACCCAAAGTAAAAGCATCCGCATCTCAAAGCATTTCGACTATAGGAATCGATGGAGTGCTCTATTTCCTTGGTTTCAAAGATTCGTATATGACACCTCAAAACTCTTGACTTCCATGCGTCATTTATTTATTTCTTTACTTTCTTTTCTTGCCTTCTTTTCCCTGTCGGCCAAAGAACTCCATTCCGATACTTTATCAAATGAAAAAGTTAAGGTTGGACTTGTGTTAAGCGGAGGAGGAGCAAAAGGTATCGCCCATGTGGGAGTTATCAAAGCGCTTGAAGATGCAGACATTCCAATCGATTATGTAACCGGAACGTCGATGGGCGCAATTGTAGGGAGTCTATATAGTTGTGGTTGGACACCCGACAGCATGCTCAACTTCTTTACTTCCACTGATTTTCATTATTGGAGCACGGGAAAAATTAATCCGGAAAACAAATATTATTTTTCTATGCCCGAAGCCAGTCCGAAATGGGTTGGGGTAAATCTTAATTTTCGAGATTCTACCCTTTTCTCAATGGATATGCTGCCGACAAACCTGATTTCCCCGCTGCCAATGAACATTGAGTTTTTGAAACTTTTCGCAAAATATACCAAACAATGCGACGAGAATTTCGATCGGCTCTTCGTGCCATTCCGTTGTGTGTGCTCGGACGTTTACCACAAACATAAGATTGTTTGCAGTTCCGGTTCTTTAGGCGATGCTGTCAGAGCTTCCATGAGTTTCCCATTGGTATTCAAACCCATAAAACTAAATGGAGTACTTGTCTACGATGGAGGTATTTACGACAATTTCCCGGTTAATGTCATGAAGCAAGACTTCAATCCGGATTTCATAATTGGGGTTTCTGTTTCCGGTCCGGACGCCAAACCTCAAGCGGGAAATATCTACAGTCAGTTAGAAGATATGATCATTCAAAATAATGATTATAATCTGCCGGCTGACGAAGGAGTCAAGATTCAAGTTCCTGTTCTTCAGTTCGGCGTCCTTGAATTTGGTAAAGCACGCGAAATTTATGAAATCGGTTACCAAACCGGACTTGCTATGGTTGATTCCATTAAATCTCGTCTCAAAGTTCGCCGCCCACTCGAAGTAGTTAATAGGCGGCGTAAGATGTTTAGTGCCCATACACCCGAAATTGTTTTTGATTCCATCGCAATAACCGGCACTAATCCATCCCAAGCTAAATACATACACCACCTATTTAATCGAGGGAAAAATCGTCCCTTCGGGATGGAACAGACCCAGGAAGCATATTATCAGACCATTTCTACCGGAAAACTATCTAATCTGGTGCCACAGGCTCGGTTCGCTCCCGATACTACAACCCTACTACTGGAAGCAACTGTCAAAAACACTTGGAACATCGGAATTGGAGGATGGATATCTTCTTCCACCAATAGCATGCTGTTTTTAAACTTCGGATATCATACTCTTCGTTTCCGCTCTTTGGATGCAAATATAAGCGCATGGCTCGGACAGACATACTTTGCGGGCATGGGGAGTGTTCGTTTTGCTTTGCCGTCTTATGTTCCCTCTTATCTTGAACTATCCGGAGTGGTCAGCCGCCAAAAATTTTATTCGACAGAACTATTGTTCTATCAAAACAGTTCCCCTTCATTTATCTCTGACTTTCAGGGTTATATCCGACTCCAGTATGCACGGGAAATGGGCAGAACTGCAAAAGTTTTTGCCGACATCGGATATGGCTATCTTTGGGATAAATACTACCCGGTGGGTATTACTGATTACGCAGATCATTCGCGAGACAAAAGTGAATATAAGGTTTTGGAGGCCAGAATAGGATATGAGAAAAACACTCTCAATGACATAACTTATCCATCAGCCGGCACTCGCTTCAATGCAACACTCTACGGATTTCTCGAACATAATCGATATCTTCCGGATAATCTTCCAAAAGCCAATGCCAAATATGTTGCTTACCCCAAGGGTCGTTTAAGTGTCGAATGGAAACAGTTTTTCCAATTGCATAAGCACTTCACACTTGGAGTTTCGGCAGAAGGAACAGCCACTCTTCAACACCATCGGGAAAATTATACTGCTTCACTCATCAGTGCACCCGGATTTGCACCGACCCCTTCCACTAAAAACTATTTTAATGAAGCTTTTCATTCCAATAACTATGTGGCAGCTGGATTAATGCCTATTTATCTACCCTTCAGCAATATGCAGTTAAGAGGTGATTTCTATGTTTTTGCCCCCGTAAGAAATGCGGTTACTCTTCCCGATGGAACTTTGGGCTATCGAGGATGGATGAGGAAAGCAGAATTTATTGGAGAAGTGGCAGCTGTCTATAATTTTTCATTCGCAAGTCTATCCGTTTATTGCAATTATCTTTCTTATCCTCGAAAAAACTGGAATTTTGGAATAAACTTCGGTGTCTTTCTGCAAGCACCTCGATTTGAAAGATAACAATTACTGCTCAGTAGAAATAGCTCCAAGAAGCCATAAAACTTCTTGGAGCTATTTCTTAAGTGTATTTTAAAGATTAGGGATTTTCTTGTAAGATTTTCTTTACAAAGTCATAATCCGGTTCTTCTGTTGTTTCTTTACAAAGGGATGTACCCAACACTCGACCATCCTTATCAATCACTACAACCGCCCGAGCAAAAAGGCCACGTAACGGCCCATCGACCAACTCTACTCCATAAGCTTTTCCGAAGTCGGAGCGATAAGCCGAAACCGTTTCGACATTAGTGATACCATTAACCGAGCAGAAACGAGCAGCTGCAAATGGGAGGTCCTTGCTCACACAGAGAACGACGGTGTTGGGATAGCCTGCAATCTCTTGATTAAATCTCCTGACCGAAGCAGCGCACACGTCTGTGTCAAGGCTTGGGAAAATATTCAAAACTATTCGTTTCCCCTGAAAATCATTAAGAGAAACATCCGAAAGATCACGTGCCGTGAGAGTAAAATCAGGTGCAACGCTGCCAGCTACGGGAAGTTCACCCTCAGTATGCATAGGGGTGCCATTCAAAAATACTGTCTCCATTGTTATTTTGAGGATTGTTTAAAAATTTACAATTAAACGTAGGATTTCAACTCACTACGCTATCCATATAACAAACCTCCTCCCCAAAAGTATTTAGGCATAATGTAAAAAGAATAAATTCCCGCTTATTCCAAAACAAGATTTTTCTCTTCACAACGCATCACTCTCGCCGGAAATTCTTCTACCAAAGAATGATTGTGCGTGGCCATTAGAATCGTATTACCTTCCAAAGCGAGATTATGGAGAAGACTGACAATTTGATAACCTGTTTGGGGATCAAGATTGCCGGTTGGTTCATCGGCCAAAATCAATTCGGGTCGATTAAGCAAAGCTCGCGCAATAACAATTCTCTGCTGTTCTCCTCCGCTCAGTTCATGAGGCATTTTGTAACCTTTGTTTTCCATCCCCACTTCTCGCAAAACTTCTTCAATCCGACCATTGATCTCCTCCTTATTATGCCATCCCGTAGCATTGAGGACAAACCTCAGATTCGCGGCTGCCGAACGATCTTGAAGCAATTGGAAATCTTGAAAGACAATCCCTATTTTCCGGCGTAGATAAGGAATCTTTTTGCGTCGGATATTCAAAATATCATAGCCTAATACCTCTGCTTTTTCACCCCCCGCAGGTGCTACATCTGCATACATGGTTTTCATCAACGAACTTTTACCACTGCCCACACGACCGAGAAGATAGCAAAATTCTCCTTTCTCCAAAGAGAAACTTACATCTTTCAAAACGATGCGCTCGGCTCGAGATATGTCAACTTTTTTATAGTCTACGATTTTTTCCATCTAAAGATGTGAGAATTTCAAATACTTTAATTCTTGAATGGTTACCTATCACTTTGCAAAGTTACTGAATTTTATTCTTTTCTTCAAAATAAAAAATAATTCCAGTTAAGTCCTCAACTTATCTTCAAAGTGCGGATTAGGCATAGCTTTTATAAATGGCAACAAAAAACCCGAAAAATCATATTTGTGATATGACCCTCGGGTTTTCTACAATCAGTTCTTTATTTTATTTTTCTCTGTCTATACTTCTATTATTCCCTGAGCGTTTTTGTTTACTGTAGGCTGAAGCGTGCTTTTGATTATCATGGCGTTTGCTTTCAAAGCGCATACCCTTCGTCTTGTGGTTATTGGGCTTCCCACCTTGATTAATTACCTGATTTTCTAAAAACACAACGTAGTTGTCGGGGCCAATAATTTCTTTAACTTCCCGCAAATAGTCTAACTTCATTTGACGCCGTTCGTTTACCCGAACTGAATCGTTGCTTCTTTTAGCAGCTTTTTGTGCTTCCACTTTTTCCGCATGAGCCTTTTTTCTTGCTGCATTCAGATTCTCAAGTTTTGACTTTTGGGCCTCAGTCAAATTCATTCCACTGAAAGCATCTGCCTTTCGTCCCTTCTTTTCAAATTTGCATACTTTTTCATTATTCTTACATTCATTTTTTGAGAGATCTTGGGCATAAGCTGAAATACCAAAAAGAGAAACGGCCGCAAGTGCGAGTCCTAAAATCTTATTTTTCCTAGTTATAAATTTATTATTTGTTATATATTTTTCTTCGTGTTCTCGAATCTTTGACTATAACAACAAACGAACGTTTAATTTGTGTTGTATATTTAACACAAATTAATAATATAAATATATAAAACTACGAATTACCTACTGCGACATCTATTTCTCTATACTCCTCATTAATCTCAATATAGACAGCGAATTATAGAATAATGTAATTAAAGATTCTTAAGAGTAAGAATTGCCTTTTCCGGGTCAGTTGCCCCAAATACATAACTTCCGGCTACCAGCATCTCTGCTCCTACCTCCGCTAAAAGCTTTCCGGTCTGAGCATTCACACCTCCATCGACCTCAATAAGCGCATTCGAGCCGGTTCTTCTTTTGAGTTCTGCAAGTTCAGCCACTTTTTTCAGTGAATGTTCAATAAATGGCTGACCTCCAAAACCCGGATTAACCGACATTATCAGCACAAGGTCCAGATCTTCTATAATATCTACCAATGTGTTGACCGGTGTAGCGGGATTAATTGTTACCCCCGCTTTCATTCCGGCTTGATGAATCCGCTGGACAACACTATGGAGATGGGGACAAACCTCCTGATGAACATTCATAATTTCAGCGCCCAAATCTCGAACTTGCGAAATCCATTTGTCTGGCTCTACTATCATTAAATGAACATCCAGTGGCTTATGACATCGTTTTGCCACCGCTTTCATCACTGGAAATCCAAACGATATATTAGGAACAAAAACACCATCCATCACATCGAGATGTAGATAATCTGCCTCGGAACGATTAATCATTTCCAAATCCGGAAGCATATTGGCAAAGTCAGCAGAAAGGAGTGAAGGAGATACTTTCATGGTGAATATTTAGAGTTATAAATTTAAGGTTTTATGATGTGTTTTTTCTTTTTAAATGCTTGCCACAAAATGTAGACTATACATAAAGCCAAGAGTGTATATCCGCCCCAAGTCAAATAGCGGTTATATTGTTCAACTTTTTCGAAAAGCTGAGGTAACGCGACATACCTTGAAAGCCAATATCCAAGAGCAGCTAAAATGACATTCCATACCAACGCACCCAAAGCAGTAAACAAAGAAAACAAACCCAAATTCATTTTAGAAAGTCCTGCCGGTATAGAAATCAGTTGACGGATAGCCGGAATAAGTCTTCCTACGAAGGTCGAAATTGCCCCGTGCGCATCAAAATACCGTTCTGCCTTTTCCACCTTCTGTCTGTCGATCAGACAAGCATGTCCAAGTCGACTGTCGGCAAATCTATAGACGACGGGACGACCAATCCATAATGATAAAAAATAATTGATATAAGCTCCACATAGCGCACCGGCCGTCGCACACAACACCACTCCAAAAATATTCATTCCCGAGTCCGGAGATGCACATGCAAGATAGGCCGCCGGAGGGACAACCACCTCCGAGGGGAAAGGGATGAAGGAACTTTCTACCATCATGAATAGAAACACGAAAAGGTAGTTTGCATTTTCAACAAACCAATTGAAGAAATCTCCGGCATTGAAGAGCGAAAGAGGGATAAATTCGAGCATAAATTAAAATGGAGAACTTTATAATTGCAAAATTACGCAAAATCATATTAGCCCGCAAATGCATATCATTCTCCATTGAATCTCCGACGTGTCTAACTTGAAAAATTTGTATGTTTCTGAATAAATCAGTAATTTTGCGATACTCTCCGAGTTCGCCATCAGGCATTTCAACCGATCCCTATGTCAGCCATTACCGATAATCCTCTGCTTCAGCGTCTCGACGGTCTTGAGGCTCGATTTGAAGAGACATCCACTCTGATTTCCGATCCAAACGTGATCGCTGATAGAGCGCGCTATATGCGTCTTTCAAAAGAATATCGCGATCTTCAAAAGCTTCTGGATGCAGTCAATCGCTATCGGAATCTCTTAGCAACCAGAGAGGAATCCCAAGAAATGATGATTTCCGAACCAGATCCTGAAATGCGTCAACTGGCTAAAGAAGAGTTTGACCGGACTTCCTCTCGCATTCCAATGGCTGAAGAGGAAATCAAATTACTGTTAATTCCGGCCGACCCGGCCGATTCAAAAAATGCCATTGTCGAAATTCGGGGAGGTACCGGAGGCGACGAGGCTGCCTTATTTGCGGGAGATCTTTTCCGAATGTATCAGAAATTTGCGGAGACTCGCGGTTGGCATTTGGCAGTGTCAAGTTTTACAGAAGGAAGTGCCGGTGGATACAAAGAAATCATTTTCACTCTTAGTGGTGAAGGCGTCTATGGAGTGATGAAATACGAGAGTGGTGTACACCGAGTGCAGAGAGTTCCGGCAACAGAAACTCAAGGCAGAGTCCACACTTCAGCGGCTACAGTTGCCGTCTTGCCGGAAGCTGACGAATTCGAAGTAGAAATTCACGAAGGAGAAATCCGCTGGGACACTTTCCGTTCCGGAGGTGCCGGGGGGCAAAACGTCAATAAAGTAGAGTCAGGGGTTCGTCTTCGCTACAATTGGAAAAATCCTCAGACCGGAGTAGTTGAGGAAATTTTGATTGAATGTACGGAAACACGCGACCAACCTAAAAACAAGGAACGGGCGCTTTCCCGTCTTCGTAGTTTTATCTATGATCGAGAACGTGCTAAATATCTTGAAGATATTGCTTCCCGAAGAAAAACTATGGTGAGCACGGGTGATCGTTCTGCAAAAATCCGAACATATAATTTCCCACAAGGACGAATGACGGATCATCGTATTAATTACACCGTCTACAACTTGGCAGCTTTCATGAATGGGGAGATCGGGGAATGTATCGATAGGCTGACAATAGCGGAAAATGCAGAAAAACTTAAAGAAGCAAGTCTCTAAAACCACTTATCAACCCTAAAATTATTATGACACGACAAGAACTGATACACAGCATACGACAAAAAGAGTCTTTTCTCTGCGTGGGACTGGACCCTGACATCAAAAAGATTCCATCTCATCTTTTGCGCGAACCCTCTCCCCTCTTTAGTTTTTGCTCCGCAATAGTTGATGCGACTGCTCCTTTTACTGTCGCATACAAACCCAACTTGGCTTTCTTCGAAGCTGAGGGGGCTGCCGGCATCGAAGCGTTTGCGCGTACAGTGGAATATATTCGCACCAACTATCCCGACATATTAATTATCGCGGACGCAAAACGCGGTGATATAGGAAACACATCAGCACTATATGCCAGATCGTTTTTCTCTCATTTCGGAGTTGATGCAGTAACCGTGGCACCATATATGGGAAGTGACAGTGTGAAGCCTTTCATGGGTCAACCCGGAAAATGGGTAGTCCTTCTGGATCTGACTTCTAATCCAGGCTCCACTGACTTTCAAATGCTTCGTTTAGAGAATGGGCGTCGACTCTTCGAACAGGTGCTTGAAACTTCTAAAGAATGGGGTGGAGCGGATGAAATAATGTATGTCGTTGGAGCCACCCGGGGAGAATTAATAGCCGACGTGCGCAAAATTGTTCCCGACAGCTTTCTTCTCGTACCCGGTGTTGGGGCTCAAGGAGGGAGTTTGGAAGAAGTGTGCCGATATGGTATGAATGCAGACTGTGGATTATTAGTCAACTCATCCCGGGGTATTATCTACGCATCTTCTGGCGAAGATTTTGCCGAAGCAGCCGCCAAAGAGGCTAAGAAACTACGTGACTCAATGGCGAATCAGTTGCGGACTTTCTGATTAATTTCCAGAATAAAATCACTTAAAATGAGGAGTCGATACATCTATTCGACTTCTCATTTGTTGTAATTATGAGAACAACGTAAAATTTGAACCTATTACAATCTTAATATTACAGAATTATGAAAACACTATCCATTATTTGCTATCTCATCGGATCAATTCTTCTGATAATCTCCTGTTTCATAAGTAGCGTAGCTGCTACATGGTGGTTCGGAGGTGTGGCAGTCGTTATGCTTATTGCCGGTTGTATTTTTCAATATAATTCCTCACGCAATCGAAATCAAACAGAATAAATTTATTTATTACACCAGGACCCGATAAAAGATTTAACGGCCTTTACATGAAAAGGCCGTTAAATCTTTTATTATGTCTGTTGAGCCAATCACATCATATTGCAGAGCGAATAACTCCCCGGTTTGAATTGACTACAAAATCCACTATTTCATCACGATAGACAGAGCGAGGAAGAGTTTCCATAATTAATCTAACAGCATTGGACACATTCAAATCACTTAAATATAGAATGCGGTATACCTCGGATATTGTCTGAATATCTTCTTGTGAAAAACCATTGCGATGCAATCCAATCGTATTGAGGCCAACAAAAGAAATCGGTTCGCGAGCAGCTTTTACAAAGGGTGGTATGTCTTTATTGACCAATGCTCCACCTTGAAGCATAATATTTTTTCCCAAATGACAAAATTGGTGTACCAGACTTCCTCCACCGATTACCGCACAATCATCGATTTGCACCTCGCCGGCCAATTGAGTTGCATTGGAAATGATGACTCGATTTCCGACCCGACAATCATGAGCTATATGGGAGTAAGCCATAATAAGACAGTTCTCCCCTACCACCGTTTCACCCTTTGCAGCAGTACCGCGATTGACTGTGGTACACTCTCTCAAAGTGGTACCATTTCCTACATAGGCATAGGTTTTTTCACCCTTGAATTTCAGGTCCTGCGGGACAGCCGAAATGACTGCACCCGGAAAAATGGTAACATTACTCCCGATTCGAGCACCGGGGAAAATTGTTACATTTCCATAAATTACGGTATTATCACCGATCTCAACATCTTCGTGAATAGTCGTGAAGTCACCTATCTGGACGTTTTTGCCGATTCGGGCATCAGGATGAACATTGAAAAATTTGCTCATATTTGTGAGGGTTTTTGCAAAGTGATGTAAAAACGACTTAAATTATTTATTCTTAATGATTTGAGCCATGAATTCAGCTTCGCAAACAATTTTCTCGCCTACAAAAGCATACCCTTTCACAACTGCACATCCACGACGAATCTCAGTCATGAGTTGAACATGAAGCAACAACGTATTCCCGGGCACCACCTTCTGGCGAAACTTTACATTGTCAATTTTGAGAAAATATGTGGAATATTTCTCCGGCTCCTCCAGAAAATTAAGAACCAGTACACCGGCTGCTTGTGCCATGGCTTCAACCTGCAACACTCCCGGCATCACAGGCTCTTGAGGGAAATGACCCGGGAAGAAGGGTTCATTGACTGTCACATTCTTAACAGCCACAGCATGTTTACGATCAAGCTCAATAATCTTATCAATAAGCAGGAACGGATATCGATGGGGAAGCAGACTCCGGATGCCGTTAATATCAATTATCGGTTCGATGTTTGGATTGTAAACTGGAGATTGAATCTCTAAATGCTTCACAGTTTTGCGGAGCATACGAGCAAATTTATTATTAATGGAATGTCCCGGTCGTTCTGCCACTACCCGTCCTTTAAGTGGGCGCCCGATGAGAGCTATATCTCCGATAACATCCATTAATTTATGTCGTGCCGGCTCATTATCCCATTTTAGGGGTTTGGGATTAAGATAACCTAAACGATCAATCTTCATGTGGGGTACATTCATCAACTCGCAAAGCCGATCAATGCTTTCCTGAGGGATCTCGCGATCATAAATCACGATAGCATTATCAAGATCTCCTCCGCGAATAAGCCCATTATCCATGAGTTCCTGAATTTCGCGGACAAATACAAATGTTCGGGCATTTGCAACGTCCTTGCTGAAATCCGCCAGTTCATCAAGCACAGCAAACTGGTTTGGAATGATAGGAGAATTATACTCCACCATCACTTCCACGCTAAATTTATCATCGGGATAAATTGTTACCACCGAGCCGGTTTCTTCATCGCAAACGCGGATTTTTTCCTTAATAATGTAGAAATCCTTATCAGCATTCTGTTCCTTTAGTCCAACCCGTTCAATTTCTTCAACATAGGGCCGAGCACTCCCGTCAAGAATTGGAAGTTCCGGACCATTAACTTCGATCAGACAATTATCAATTCCTGCGGCGTAAAGAGAAGCTAATGCGTGTTCGACAGTGCTGATTACCACATCATTTTTCCCCAATACAGTGCCCCGACGGGTATCCACTACATTTTCTGCCAGTGCATCGATTGTCGGTTGTTCGGGTAAATCTACTCTCTGAAATTTATATCCGTGATTTTCGGGAGCCGGATTGAAAACGGCCGTAATGTTTAAGCCGGAATGTAAACCCTTACCATTGACGGTAAAAGATTCCTTAAGGGTGAGTTGATTCATATCTCGTTTTGATGTTATTTTCCTGTTAGTTGTTGATAACTCCTGTCGCCAAAAATCCCATTTCAATGTGGATTCAGAGTTTGTCGAAAAGTGTTTTTAGTTTTGCAATATAGACGGTGTTACGTGCAAATTCCTTCATCGGAACTGCCGGATAACCCATCAGACGTTCATCGTTTCCAATATTTTTATGCACACCGCTTTGAGCCCCAATCTGATTGCGATCTCCAATATTGAGATGACCGGCTATGCCCACCTGACCGCCAACCATGTTCCAATCCCCTATTTTTGTAGATCCTGCAATCCCGGATTGAGATGCAAAAACATTGTTTTCGCCTATTACTACATTATGTGCAATCTGAATCAGATTGTCTAACTTAGTTCCGCGACCTACGACCGTGCTTCCGAATGTAGCACGGTCAATGGTAGTATTAGCTCCTATTTCCACATCATCTCCAATAACAACATTACCGGTCTGCGGAATCTTTTCGTATCCTTCCTTCGTGGGAGCAAACCCAAATCCATCAGCTCCGATTACGACACCGGAATGAATTATGCATCGAGAGCCAATTCTGCATCCTTCGTAGATTCTCACTCCAGCGCGAACAATAGTATTTTCCCCAATCTCCACTCCATTACCAATGTAGACCTGAGGATATATCATCACTCCTTTACCAAGTTTTACCCCCTTTCCGATATAGGTAAAAGCACCGATATAAGCACAATCGTCCGTCTGACTTCCTTCTCCAACATAAATCGGATTTTCAATTCCATGAGGCTTGGGCTTCATGGATTCCACAATATTGAGTAAATCAGCAATCGCAGCGTAAGGATCGTCAACACGAATCAGAGTACACGCCAAAGGTTTCTCAGGTTCAAAATCATTTCGAACCAAAACCGCAGATGCACCCGTAGTATAAATGAAATGAGAATATTTGGGATTAGCCAAAAAAGTAAGACAGCCCGAAGTCGCTTCTTCGATTTTTGCAAAGGAGGACAAAATCGTGTTGCCTTCACCTTCCACTCGGCCTCCGATCATTTTGGCCAAATTCTCAACTGAAATCTTCATCCTTAAGGATATATATTCTATATAGGCCTACAAAACACTGTAAACCAACCAAATAGCAAACTAACCTTCTCCCGACTCACACTTCTGCATAATAGTTTATCTCATTGACAGCCTAAAGGGAGCCGAAATTTTTCGCAAATATCGTAATTTTATTGCAAATAGCCATATTTTTAACTCACAAAATAGAAGTGTTATCCTAAAGCCGATTTCATAGCCCACTTTCACCCATTTTTTAGCCATATATGAGTCCGTCCTAATTCTTGCATAATCCCGGAAATTTATTAACTTTGCAGTTTTGGAGTTAATACCCCATTGAGGGAGAAATATCCCACTCTAAACATGGAAAAGGAGATTATTATTGACGGGCTTAAACTTCGATACGAAGACTGCGGGAAAGCTGACGGAAAACCCATATTAATGATGCATGGTTGGGGATGTGATCACACCACCCTGGCTTGGATTCGAGACTCCCTTACCGATGGAATGAGAGTCATTAATATTGATTTACCGGGACATGGCCAAAGCGATGAGCCCCCCACGGTATGGGGAACGGAAGACTTTGCGCACTTTATAGAAAAACTCATCAGCCGGCTGGGACTCAAGAATCCTACAGTACTCGGTCACTCTTTCGGAGGACGAGTAGGCATTCTTTTTGCTTCAAAGAACCCTATAAGCAAATTGATTCTTGTCGATGCCGCAGGCATAAAGGCCCGAAAGTCACTTAAAAAAGTAGTGAGAATATATTCTTTTAAGTGTTTAAAGAAATTTCTTCCCATAATTACAGGACAAAAGACCGCAGCTAAACTTATCGATAAATATCGTGCCCGTTTCGGCTCTTCAGACTATGCCAATTCTTCTCCGAAAATGCGTGCTGTAATGAGCCGGTGTATAAATGAAGACCTGAAATATGCAATGCCATCCATCCAAGCATCAACTCTCTTGATCTGGGGTGAGAACGACACCGCTACCCCGCTCTCGGATGCAAAAACGATGAAGCGTCTGATTCCGGATGCAGGTCTGGTAAATTTCCCGAACAGCGGGCACTATTCCTTTCTTGATAATCCGGGAGGATTTAGAGCTGTGATTCGTGAATTTCTGAAAACTGAACTCAAATAATTATTATCTTTATCCAACACATTATTTAGCAATAAAATGTCTGAAATCTTTCTCATAGCCATCTACATTGTTTGCGGCATCTATATGGTTTTGAACTTCAAGTTCGACATCCAAATGCTTCAGCAAAACAGCTATCGAATCCGTCGATATTATCATTGGCTGGAAGACGGTCATTTATATTCCGGATGGAGACTGGTTGATGTAGCTCTCCTGGCTCTACTTCTTTCCACACTGCTTCCACCGGCGGCTGTGGGGCTTATCATAGCATTAACCGGCATCATAAAGTTGTATTTAATCTTTAAGAAGAAGTATAAGAAACCATTGGTTTTCACCCCACGCGTCCGGAGAATTTACGCTGTGACAGCTGTCATAGCGTGTGGTTTATTCATTTGTAGCATAGTTTTACCCAGTAAGGACTACGATGCCACACGATGGGAAAACCCTATTGTTATAGCACTTTCGACTTTGTTGCTCATCACAATTTTTTCATGGATTTTTGTCATCGCTGCCGTGTTCCTCCTCACCCCGGTTGAAAAATGGATAAACAGACGTTACTACAACGATGCGGCATCCATTCTCCGTTCGATGCCCTCACTAAAAGTAATAGGTATCACCGGATCATATGGAAAAACCAGCACCAAGCATTATCTCAATCGCCTCCTGTCTGAGACGTACGATGTTCTTATGACACCTGGAAGCTATAACACACCGATGGGGGTTATCCGCACCATACGCGAAATGATGAAACCATATAATCAAATTTTCATTTGCGAAATGGGAGCCAAACAACCGGGTGATATAAAAGAAATTTGCGACCTTGTCCATCCGGAAGCTGGAATAATAACTGCCGTCGGACCAATGCATTTGGAAACTTTCAAAACACTCGAACGCGTCCGTGACACCAAATTTGAATTGGCTGATGCTTTGCCAACTAACGGATTTCTTGTTGTCAACAATGATTTTGAGGCGTGCGCATCTCGTCCCGTAACAAATGTTGCAACAAGAAGATATGCTGTCAGTCATCCGGAAGAAACGGAATATCATGCCATTGATATCAGATATTCCGTAGAAGGAACCCATTTCACTGTTGCGGGACCGGATAATTTCCGACTGCCGCTTTTCACTCGGCTCGTGGGAGAATGCAACATTGCCAATCTGCTGGGTGCTGTCGTTATGGCTCTTTACCTCAAAGTGCCGGAAGATCGAATCCGCTATGCTGTCGCTGCAATCGAACAAGTGGAACATCGTCTCAGCACAAAACGTACGCCGACTGGCATCACCATCATTGACGATGCCTTCAATTCCAATCCATCCGGCTCACGAATGGCTGTAGAAGTCCTATCTCAATTCACTGATGGAAAACGGATCATAGTGACTCCAGGCATGATTGAATTAGGCGCAGAACAGTATGCCCTTAATAAAGAATTAGGGCGTCACATAGGCAATGGAGTTGACATAGCCGTGATTGTTGGAGACTACAATCGCGACGCTCTTGTAGAAGGGATCAAATCGACGGATTTTGACGAGAAGAATCTATACATGGTCGCAACGTTTGCGGACTCACAACGGCTGCTGGCCGGCTTGATGAGAGCGGGCGACACAGTGCTGTATGAAAATGACCTTCCTGATACTTTCAAATAAGCAAAAATTTTCGCATGTCGTAAATTATGCTTAACTTTGTAGCATTATAAAACGTGGAAATCTCCTTTCCGCCATCTTCTATCCGACTCCTTCATGATGCGGTAGAATGAATTTCAAATAACTAAAAATGCATTCAGACGAAAAGATAATTCCGATTAATATTGAATCGGAAATGAAAAGTGCCTACATTGACTACAGTATGTCGGTCATTGTGTCACGTGCCCTCCCCGATGTCCGTGACGGATTTAAACCGGTTCATCGCCGTGTCCTTTTTGGGATGAACGAGCTCGGGAATCGTTTCTCAGGCGAAACAAAGAAGTCAGCCCGCATAGTTGGTGAAGTAATGGGTAAATATCATCCCCATGGCGATTCATCAATCTATCTAACTATGGTGCGAATGGCACAAGAATGGAGTTTGCGCTATCCGTTAGTATTCGGACAAGGCAACTTTGGCTCAATTGATGGAGATTCACCGGCAGCAATGCGTTATACGGAGGTGAAACTTGCTCGCATGGGAGAGGAAATGTTACAAGATTTGGACAAAGAGACCGTAGATTTTGTACCAAATTTCGACAACACTCTTATGGAGCCTTCGGTCCTTCCGACGCGCATACCTAATCTTTTGGTCAACGGAGCATCGGGAATTGCAGTAGGCATGGCGACAAATATGCCACCCCACAATCTGACAGAATCTCTGAATGCCACTATTGCTCTTATTGATGATCCCGACCTTTCAATCGACGGGTTGATGGAGCATATCAAAGCCCCGGACTTCCCCACCGGTGGAGAGATCTTCGGAATGCAAGGAGTACGCGATGCTTTTGAGACCGGTCGGGGACGAATCATTATCCGTGCCAAAGCAGAAATCGAATCGGACGGCAATCATGACACGATCGTCATTTCGGAGATTCCTTATGGAGTGGTTAAAAACGATCTTGTTCGCAGTATTGCCGACCTGGTGGAGGAAAAGAAAATCGACGGCATATCGGACATCACCGACACTTCGGCTCGTGGCAAGATGCACATTGCCATTGAAATTAAGAGGGATGCGAATGCTCGCGTTGTCCTCAACAAGCTTTACAAGATGACCGCTTTACAGACATCTTTCAGCGTTAATAACGTTGCTCTTGTCAATGGCCGACCCAAAACATTAAATCTCAAAGAACTCCTTCAAGCATTTATTGATCACAGACATGAGATTGTGATTCGACGCACCATCTTTGAAAAACGCAAAGCAGAAGAACGCGTCCACATTCTTGAAGGATTAATGATTGCTGTCGACAATGTGGATGAAGTAATTAAAATCATTCGCTCCTCTCACACCGAAGATATCGCTCGCCGCAATCTTATCGACAGATTTAATCTCGATGATATCCAGGCACGAGCAATAACTGACATGCGTCTCGGTCGCCTGACAGGACTTTCAATAGAAAAGCTTCATGAGGAATATGACGAACTCATGAAAAATATTGAGTACTTCAATCTTATTCTCACTGACGACATGACTTGTCGAAAAGTGATGAAGGAGGAGCTTACGGAGATTCGTGATAAATACGGTGACGAACGTCGCACCCGTATCAATCAATTCTCCGGCGACTTAAGTGCGGAAGACTTCTATCCCGACGATGAGATGATTATAACGATTTCTCACATGGGATATATTAAACGGACTCCCTTGAGCGATTTCCGAACCCAAAACCGCGGAGGTGTCGGAGCAAAGGGGAGTGACACGCGTGATTCCGATTTTATAGAACATATTTATCCGGCATCCAATCACAATTATATGCTTTTCTTCACCCAAAAAGGCCGTTGCTATTGGTTGAAGGTTTATGAGATCCCGGAATGTTCGAAAAATTCAAAAGGACGTGCTATTCAGAATTTGCTCAATATCGAGCGAGATGACAGTGTAAACGCCTTTATTCGGGTAAAAAAACTTAGTGACGAAGATTTTATCAACTCTCATAATCTGATCTTCTGTACTCGCAAAGGTGTAATCAAGAAAACTTCCCTTGAAGCCTACTCGCGCCCCAGAGCCAATGGAGTTAATGCTATAATCATCAGAGAAGACGACCAGCTTATTCAAGTGCGTTTGACCGACGGACATTCCGAAGTGATCCTCGCAAATCGCTATGGACGTGCAATCCGTTTCCCCGAATCGACTGTTCGTGAGATGGGAAGAGTTTCCACGGGTGTGAGAGGCATGACTCTCGCTGACGAAAATGACGAAGTCGTTGGAATGATAACCATGAAGGTCGGTTCAGAAGAAAATGTTATGGTCGTTTCCGAAAAAGGCTATGGTAAACGCTCAGCCCTCGATGATTACCGTATCACCAATCGTGGAGGGAAAGGAGTGAAAACTATGGCTATCACTGAAAAGACCGGCCAATTGATTTCAATTCTAAGTGTAGATGATTCCAATGATCTGATGATTATCAATCAGAGTGGTATCACTCTACGTCTCCCCGTCAAAGGCGTTCGTGTAATGGGCCGCAATACCCAGGGGGTCAAGCTAATTGATCTCACCAAACGCAGCGATAAAATTGCGTCTGTCTGCAAAGTTGATTCCGATCCGGAAGAGATTATTGAAGAAGAAGTAATGAACGATGTGTCGCCTGAAGTTCGCATGGCTGCCGATAAAAAAGAAGCTCTCGCAGAAATTGCATTGGCCGATGCCGCTGAAGTAGACTCTGAATTCATTGACTCAGAACAAAACGACCTATCGGAGCCATATTCTGACAAAGAAATGTCAGAAGATTAAACTCTGCCCCTTTCTTTTGGTCTTAAATTCAATAGACCGCATCTCGGAACCTCCATAAAAAAATAAAAACCACACATAATATTATATGAAAAAGACAATCGCACTCGCATTCTTCACCGCAATAGCCGGTGTGGCTTGCGCACAACAGGCAGCTGATGCAAAAGAGCTTTTCACTTTGGGTCAGAAGGAATTTAAGACTTATGATACCATGTTTGGTCTTGCCACTGTCAACCCTGATAATGTTGACAAAATGGAAATGAGCAAACACCTCATGGATGGATATAACTATTTACTCCAGGCTCTTCCTCTTGATTCACTGCCCGATGCAAAAGGCAAAGTAAAACCCAAATATTCAAACAAAATTGGAGATATCATTGTAGGTCACATCAACGATTTCAAGACCGCCGGTGTAACATATTACAATAATCAAAAATTCTATCCCGAGGCTTACGATGCTTTTTCAATTTATATTAATATGCCAACGAATAGTGCGTTTGCAAAAGCAAGTGCTCTGATCCCTCAGGACGAATTGGCATTAGCCTACTTCAATGCCGGACTATCGGCCTATAGCGGCAATCAACTTGAAAAAGGAGCAGAAGCATTCAAGAATGCTCGTCTGAACCATTACAATAAGCCAGAGGGATATCTCTATGAAATGGCTTGCTGGCAAACTCTCGCTCAAAAAGATTCTACATTGGAAGCAGAAGCACAGAAGAATCTTAAAGAAATTGCTTATGAAGGATACAAACAATTTGGGGCAGAAGAACCACACTTCCTTAATAATTACATCAATGCTCTGATTGCAGAAAACAACTCTAAGGAATCTCTTGCTATTGTGGCTGAAGAAATTGCTAAAGATCCCAACAATGCCAACCTCTATGGTTTGGAAGGATTCATCTACAATCGTTTAGGAGATGAAGAAAAATCTGAAGCTGCCTACCGCAAAGCCGCTTCCCTACCTACGGTAAATTACGAAACCCTTTTGCGTGCAGCAACTCGTATCTTACATATTGGCACAGAAAAATTGAATTCAGTTGAAGGAAATTCGGCTGACGCTCGTCAACAACGTGAGAATCTGAAGAACAACTATTTCTTAGTAGTCAAAGATTATCTTACCAAAGCAAAAGAATTGAACGATAAACCTGACGGCATGCGCGATAGCATGATGGAAAGAGTAGAATATGCACTGACCACCTACTTCCCTCTCTAAACAACTCCAATCCTTTTCTCAAAGCATATCTCTCAGAGATAAAATGTCATTAATTAAAGACATTTTATCTCTGAGTTTTTTTATTAATGATTTAAACTTAAGTAAATTCTAATCCGAATGTCACAATAAATAGTCATATCTAATAATATGTTATAAAAAACAGTAATTGAATCCAAAATATAAAAACATTGCATACCTTCCACGTAAATTTTTATTATTCATTATCTCAACACATATTTTTTTTGTAAATTTGCAATCTAAAGCCCAGTTAGTTCTATTTGAGTAGTGACTTCAATCTACCGACTACATACACAGGCTTTAAATCCCAACGAAAGATAATGAAAAAGATTAAAACCGCACTGATTTCAGTCTACCATAAAGATGGACTTCTCCCAATCCTCAAAAAGCTTTCTGCAGAAGGAGTAAAATTGTTTTCAACGGGGGGGACTCATAAATTCATTTGTGACCAAGGATTCGACTGCATTCCTGTCGAAGACATCACCGGCTATCCCTCTATTTTTGGAGGGCGCGTTAAGACACTCCATCCTTCTGTAATGGGGGGAATTTTGATGCGAAGAGAAAACGAAAACGATTGCCGTCAGGCAACAAAATATTCCATCCCGGAAATTGACCTTGTTATAGTAGACCTCTACCCTTTCAGTCAGACAGTTTCTGCCGGAGGATCAGAACAAGACATAATAGAAAAAATTGACATAGGAGGAATATCCTTGATTCGAGCAGCGGCAAAAAACTACGCAGATGTACTCATTGTTGCATCCAAAGCTCAATATAAACCTCTTATGGATCTCCTTGAAAGACAGGGGGCCGAATCAGATATTTCTCAACGCAAAGAATTTGCCAAATGGGCTTTTGGCGTTAGCTCAGCCTACGACAGCGCTATATTCAATTGGTTTGATAAAGACAACCCGACAGCATTACGTATGGCTGTCGATGGAGTAAAGCCTCTGCGCTATGGAGAAAACCCTCATCAGAAGGCAAACTTCTTTGGAGACTTTTCGGAAATGTTCGACCAACTTCACGGAAAAGAAATCAGTTATAATAATTTTCTTGATATCGACGCCGCTGTAAGTTTGATAGCAGACTTTGACGAACCGACCTTTGCCATTCTTAAACACAACAACGCTTGTGGAATAGCTTCGCGAGGGACAATTCATGAAGCGTGGGAGGCAGCTCTTGCTTGCGATCCGGTATCAGCTTTTGGAGGTGTGTTGGTGTGCAATGAACCAATTCTCACTGAGACTGCCACAAGCATTAATAAGATCTTCTTCGAAGTAATAATAGCTCCAGGCTATGAACCTGAAGCTTTGGAAATACTAAAACAAAAGAAGAACCGAATAATTCTCCTATCCAAAGATCTAACTCTACCTCCCAGGAAATACCGGTCTGCTCTGAACGGCATTCTATGTCAGGATGCAGACACGAAATGCGAGACAGAATCTGATCTGCATGAAGCCACATCTCGCAAAATTACTCCGACGGAGAAGAAGGATCTACTGTTCGCTAATAAAATCGTGAAGCACTCCAAGAGCAATGCTATTGTGCTTGCAAAAGGATGTCAGCTAATGGCATCCGGAGTGGGACAGACATCTCGAGTTGACGCTCTCCGCCACGCCATTGAAAAAGCTCGAACATTTGGATTCGACCTCCATGGAGCAGTGATGGCCTCAGATGCATTTTTCCCCTTCCCGGATTGCGTAGAAATCGCATCGGAAGCCGGCATCACCGCAGTTGTTCACCCTGGAGGAAGTATTCGTGACAATGAGTCCATTGAATTCTGCGAAAAAAATGGAATAGCAATGGCAATCACGGGATTCCGTCATTTCCGACACTAAAATTTTCCACCCTCCTCAAAATGCAATTTTAACCCTATTAAATTAAATTCCCAAAATGGGCCTCTTTTCTTTCACTCAGGAAATTGCAATGGATCTTGGCACTGCCAACTCCATTATCATTCATAACGACAAAATTGTTGTTGATGAGCCTTCCGTAGTAGCCATTGACAATAAAACTGAAAAGCTCCTCGCTGTCGGAACTACAGCGGCACAAATGGAAGGTCGCGAACCACCGGGCATTCGCACTATTCGTCCTCTCCGAGATGGTGTGATTGCAGATTTCAATGCAGCTGAGCAAATGATTCGTGGAATGGTGAAAATGGTCAGCTCAAAACGCAGATGGAGTTGGTTTTCTCCCTCCCTCCGAATGGTTGTCTGTATCCCGTCTGGCTCAACTGAAGTCGAAATTCGTGCAGTCCGAGATTCCAGCGAACATGCCGGAGGACGCGATGTCTACATGATTTATGAGCCTATGGCCGCAGCTCTTGGAATAGGATTGGATGTCGAAGCACCCCAAGGCAACATGATAGTAGATATAGGCGGTGGCTCGACGGAAATTGCCGTTATCTCCCTCGGTGGAATCGTATGTAATAAAAGCATTCGATTGGCAGGGAATACGCTGACCGCTGATATACAAGAGCACATGGGGCGCGTCCACAATCTCAAAGTTGGGGTACCGATGGCTGAGAAAATTAAAATTAATGTAGGTTCAGCTCTGCCGGTGTTGGAAAATCCACCGGAGCCCTTCATTGTCTGCGGGCCCAACAAATCCAGTGCACTGCCGATGGAGGTGCCGGTGACTTATGAGGAAATTTCTCGATGCATTGAGAAATCCGTTGTTAAAATCGAAGAAGCAGTCTTGGCAGCCCTTGATGTAACTCCACCGGAACTTTATGCCGACATTGTTCGCAATGGAATTTATCTTGCAGGCGGAGGCGCATTGCTTCGCGGTTTGGCAAAACGATTTACAGACAAAATCGGTATTGAATTCAAAATTGCAGAAGATCCGCTACACGCTGTTGCCAAGGGAACGGGAGTTGCTCTTAAAAATATCAATCGATTCTCATTCCTTATCCGATAAAGAAATTTCTGCAATTTTAGGACCAAAACTAACCACCAACTCTTTCGCGGTTAGCATTTCTGATTCTACGTAAAAGCAAGTGAGAAACCTTCTCAACTTTCTGATGAAATACAGCACATGGGCAATTTTTCTGCTCTATGTGCTGCTAAGTCTTATTCTTCTGTTTAGTTTCAACAACTATCAGAAAGCAATATGGCTTACGTCGGCCAATTCGGTGAGTAATACAATTAATGGTCTCACATCGGAAGTAACCGGATATTTCAACTTGAGATCTATCAACGCGTCCCTCCAGGCGAGCAATGCAGAATTAGAAAATAAAGTACTAAATCTCACAAATGAGCTTCGAAATCTTAAAGCATTAACCGATGACAGTGTGGTTTACAAAGGCTTACCACCTCGATTCGGCTATGTAGCAGCTTCTGTAATCAACAACAGCACTCGCCACCCTCGAAACTATTTTACTATCAATCGAGGACTGGCTGACGGGATAAAACCCGGAATGGGAGTTGTGGATCAAAACGGAGTGGTGGGAATCGTCAATGTCTGCGGACAACACACAGCTCGGGTAATCTCTCTTCTGACAAAAGACCAGCATTTTTCCGTTAAACTAAAGGATACTCAATATGTCGGTTCGTTGGCCTGGAAAGAAAATGATCCCAAAACTGCATGGATAGAAGAAATTCCTCGCCACGCACGATATAAAATTGGAGACACGATTGTGACATCCGGCTTCTCTACCACTTTCCCAGAAGGAATACCGGTAGGAATAGTAATGTCGCCAGTACATAATTCCGATGGAAACTTTTTCACTCTAAAAATTCGGTTGAATTCCGACTTTCATAACCTAAGTACAGTTAGAGTTATAAAAGATAATCTGAAGAGTGAGCTTGACTCTTTGAGTCAATTTGATAGACAGGAGGATGATAAATAAAAAATGGATAAAGAAAAATTCCATATTCTGATCCTATTTTTTGCCGTAGTGATTGCTCAGGCTTTTATATGCAATCATATATTACTTTTCGGCATAGCTGTCCCGCTCGTGATGGTTTATTTTATTGCCCGAATGCCGATTGGAATGAACAAAGGTCTTTTATTCTCTCTCTCCTTCCTTATGGGATTATTGGTAGATATTTGTTCTGATACTCCTGGACTAAATGCTTTAGCAGCCACTCTTACGGCTGGACTCCGTCAACCGATTTTTTATGCTTATGTCCAACACGATGACCGAGTTAAGAATATCATCCCCTCTATTCTGTCGCTTGGAATGGCCACATATTGTAAATATCTTTTTTCACTGACTACTATATTTTCATTGTTAGTCTTCTCGATTGAATATTTTTCGTTTGCAGACGTTAAAGAAATATTAATACTGTCGGCCGGAAGCAGTGTTTTGACATTTGTTCTGCTATTAGGTCTCGACAGTGTATTGACTATCCGCCACGACAAACGTTGAGTTTAAACCTCCTGAAATTCCCCGATATAGTACTTCTCGGAAACGACTTCTATCTTCTCTTCAAATTTACATAAATGAGAAAGGATTATATTCTCGAAAAACGTAAATATGTAATTGCCGGTTTTATTTGCTTGATCGTAGCCATCTATGTTATCAGGCTCTTTAATTTGCAAGTGGCCGACGATAAATATAAGGAGAATGCCGATAGCAATGCTTTTTTGAAAAAAGTGATTTATCCGGCTCGCGGTCTGATGTATGACCGTGAAGGCCGATTGCTTGTATTCAATCAGCCGGCATACGATGTAATGATAATTCCTCGCGACGTTGCAAAATTTGATACTATAGCTTTATGCAACATTCTAAATTTAACACGTGAAGAATTTCTTGAAAAATGGGCAGACATTAAAAACCCGCGTAAAAATCCGGGGTATTCTGCTTATACTCCTCAAAAACTCATCACTCATCTCTCACCTGAAGATTACGGTAAACTTTCCGAAAAGCTTTATCTCTTTCCGGGCTTCTTTATTCAGAAACGCACAATTCGTCAATACAGCTATCCTTCTGGTGCAAACATTCTTGGAAATATTAGAGAAGTATCTGCAGCCGATGTAGAGAAGGATCGATATTATCGCTCCGGGGACTATACCGGTGACTTGGGTATAGAAAAAAGCTACGAAGCAATGCTGAGAGGAGAAAAGGGTGTAGAGATATTGATGAAAGATGCTCATGGACGAATTCAAGGTAAGTATGAAAATGGGATTCACGATGTCGCTCCTCAATCCGGACGCAATCTGAAACTCTCCATTGACATGGAGCTTCAGAAATATGGCGAAGAGCTAATGCAAGGAAAAATAGGAGCCATTGTAGCGATCGAACCTTCATCCGGTGAAATTCTATGCCTTGTGACCTCCCCCAATTATGACCCCTCTCTGCTAATTGGTAAAGAACGGGGAAAAAACTACGCTGAATTAGTTCGAAACCCCTATAAACCTCTTTACGATCGGGCACTTCAAGGGATGTATCCGCCAGGATCGACATTCAAGCCCTCTCAGGGTCTTATCTTCCTTCAAGAAGGGATTGTCACAGCAAGCACCGCATATCCATGCCATAGAGGATATGTGAATGGTTTGCGAGTTGGATGCCATGGCCATGGCTCTCCGATAGCTCTTAAACCTGCTCTCCAAACTTCTTGCAATGCTTACTTCTGCTGGGGACTCAAAAACATGATTGATAAGAAAGGAACAAAGCCCGATCTACAACTCACAAAGTGGAAAGACTACATGGTCGAGATGGGATATGGTTATCGTCTCGGTGTAGATCTTCCTTCGGAAAGCAGGGGGTTTATTCCAAATTCAAAATACTATAGTGAATCATTCCGAGGAGCAAATTGGACAGCTAATTCTATTATTTCCATCTCTATCGGACAGGGAGAAGTAATGGCCACACCCGTTCAGATTGCCAATCTGTGTGCCACAATTGCAAACCGGGGATATTTCTTCACGCCACATGTCGTAAAAGAAATTTCTGATACTGTCATAGATTCATCTTTCCGCACTAAACGAGCACCAAAAATCAAACGTGAATATTACGAAATGGTGGCTGAAGGAATGAGAATGGCAGTTCTTGGAGGCACTTGCAAAACTGCAAATTTACCAGGCATTGAAGTAGCCGGTAAAACTGGAACTGCTCAAAATCCACATGGACGCGATCATAGTGCTTTCATGGGATTCGCTCCTTATCGCGATCCAAAAATTGCAGTGGCAGTCTATGTGGAAAACGCCGGTTTCGGAGCTACCTTCGGTGTCCCAATTGGCAGTCTGATAATTGAGAAATACCTTAATGGCTCTATTTCGGCAGCCAGAAAAGGAGTAGAAGAACGAATGTTACATTCTAACACTATCGCTACAAGTGGAGTTAAAAAGCACTGACGCCAATGTCTCTGTCTTCCGGTCTGTAGATTGGATGACCATAATTCTATATCTGATTTTAGTGTGTACAGGCGCAATCAGTATTTACGCTGCAAGCTACGATTTTGATAATGCCAGTCTTTTTGACCTTTCCGAATTTTCCGGAAAACAAATCCTTTGGATTGGGTTGTCAATAGTTATAGGATGCGTAATTCTCTTGCTGGACTACCGCATATATGAGGCGTATGCCTATCCAATCTATGGAGCAGTCTTACTTCTGCTTCTTATCACAGTGTTTATTGCGCCTAATATTAACGGATCCCGATCTTGGCTTGTTTTTGGACCAGTCAGCCTTCAACCGGCTGAGTTCGGCAAATTTGCAACTGCGCTCGCATTGGGGAAACTTTTTGAAGGCTATAACTTTCAGCTGAATGCAAAGATTAGCAATTATTTTAGAGCGTTAATTATCATCTTTCTTCCGGTTATTCTCATTTTAATGCAGAAAGAGACGGGGTCAGCTTTAGTATATCTTTCTCTTGTTTTTGTGCTGTATAGAGAAGGAATGAGTGGAATGGTATTGGGAGGGACGCTGGCCGCAATCACCTACTTTGTAGTAGCGGTCAAATACACCGAACCGATGATTTTGGGGATTCCAGCCGGAGAATTTACAGTCTTTGCCATCATTACAGCCATTTTCGCCTTGATGCTGTTATTCTACTGTCGAGACATTATAATTGCACGCACGGTAATTATAGGATTTATGGTGTGTGGAGTAATTGTGGCAGCTCTTGAAATGCTTGGAGTGCATATCAACGGGACAATATTTTTCCTCAGTGTAATAGGTCTTGGAGTAATCTACACCATGATTGCCATGCTCCGTCACAGGCTTCGCAAATTCCTTATCACAATTAGCTTTGTGGTCGGTTCAGTAATCTTCTTATTCTCTGTAAACTATGTTTTTGGTCATGTCCTACAGCCCCATCAGCAGATGCGGATAAAAGTGGCGCTCGGCATTGAAGATGACATCAGAGGAGTAGGCTACAACGTTAATCAGTCAAAAATTGCAATCGGGTCTGGAGGAGTAACCGGGAAAGGCTTTCTCAACGGCACTCAAACCAAACTCAAATATGTTCCTGAGCAACACACCGATTTTATTTTCTGCACTATTGGAGAGGAAGAGGGTTTTGTGGGTTCTACAGGCGTGCTTGTCGTATTTTTGGCTTTAATACTTCGAATAATTCACATTGCGGAACGTCAACGTTCGCCATTTGGACGCGTCTACGCCTACTGCGTAGTGTCTTATCTCATCTTCCACTTGAGTATTAATGTCGGAATGGTGATCGGGTTATGCCCGGTTATCGGGATTCCCCTCCCCTTCTTCAGTTATGGAGGCTCCGCTTTATGGGGTTTTACTATTTTGTTGTTTATTCTCCTGAGAATTGATGCCTCACGAAAAGAAAGACGAGATTAATAATTACTAAATCGGCCACTTCTTATTAAATATTTGAAGTGGCCGATTTAGTAATTAAAAGTTAGAGGTGAATTGGGCTCAATAACTTATCAAACCGCTTTGAAAGACATGTCAAGACCTTTCACACTATGGGTCAGCGCTCCGACAGAGATGAAATCCACTCCGGTCTCACCATACTCCCGAAGATTATCCAAAGTGATTCCTCCCGATGATTCCGTCTCTACTTGGCCATTGACTAAAGCGACTGCTTCTCTTGTGAGTTCAGGAGTGAAATTGTCAAACATAATTCGATCAACTCCCCCAGTAGCTAAAATTTTCTTAATATCGTCCAGTGATCGAGCCTCTACCTCAATTCGTAGATTCTTTCCATTCTCTCTACAATAGTCTTGTGCTCGTTTAATAGCATTCTCAATTCCTCCGGCAAAATCGATATGGTTATCCTTAATCAGAATCATATCAAACAAACCGATACGGTGATTCTTTCCTCCCCCTATTTTCACCGCTTCCTTTTCGAGGATCCTCATTCCTGGAGTAGTCTTGCGAGTATCCAACACCCGGGTGTTAAGACCAGAAAGAGCATCTTGATAACGCCGGGTCATCGTTGCAACTCCACTCATACGCTGCATGATATTGAGCATTGTACGCTCAGCTATAAGCAACGATCTTACCGATCCTTCTGCATAAAAAGCAATATCGCCGGGATGCACTTTAGTGCCATCAGAAAGAATCCGCTCTATCCTAATTGCTGGATCAACTCTATGTAAAACTTTTTCTGCAATGTCAATACCGGCAATTATCCCGTCTTCTTTCACCAACAATTTTGAACGTCCCACCGCATCGGCCGGGATTGTGGAAAGGGTGGTATGGTCACCATCGCCCACATCTTCTGCAAAAGCAAGATCAAGAAGTTCCTCAATGAGCTGTTCTTTTGTCTTCATCTAATTAATTTTCGATTTAATGCGAAAGGAAATTATTATCTTTGCGCAAAGTTAATGAAAAAAGATGGAAATCCTACTTCTCGCTATTGGCAAAACATCTAACCGCGATATTTCAAACCTGACCGACCTCTATATCGACCGACTTCGACACTATATTTCGTTTCGATTTGAAACAACCCCAGATGTCAAAAAAAGCAAAACATTATCTGAAGATCAACAAAAGGAACTTGAAGGAGAGATAATCTTAAACCGTGTCGCACCCGCAGATCATTTGTGTCTTCTTGATGAACGAGGAGACGAAATGACCTCTATTCAGTTTTCCTCTTTACTCCAAAAACGAATGAATTCCGGGCTTCGGCGGCTTATTTTTGTTATTGGAGGGCCATACGGATTTTCTCCGGCAGTCTATGCAAGAGCCAACAGTAAAATCTCACTCTCCAGAATGACTTTTAATCATGAGATGGTTCGAGTGTTTTTCACTGAACAGATTTATCGCGCCATGACAATTCTGCGAGGGGAACCCTATCACCATGAATAGGCAATCAAATCAGGACAAACTTTAAAATCTCAATTATAAAATGGGTATTTGTCAGCTGATTATCCGATTTAAAAGAAATTTCACTAACTTTGCAGTCCGAAGAAAACCCGCATCTGCATGAAAACGTTCAAATAATGCGCCTTCATCCGGTATTCTTTTTTCTCTTATTTCTTTGAAATATGGAATTTTCTGATTATAAATTCAACGACATAGCTCCTTACGATGACGCGGAGTTCCACCATAAAATGGAACGTCTGGTAAAAGAGCCAGGCTTTTTGCATGCAGTAGGCTATGCGTTGCCTCACGAAGCAGTTCCCGCGCTTATCGAAGATCTCCTGAAGATTAACTCCAAATATGATTTCCAGCATCAGATTATGTTCCCATTTTTGGAGATGTTAGCCAAAACGACCACTTCGGGAATTACTATTGGAGGAGTAAAACATTTCAATCCGGCTCTGAATTACACTTTCATCACCAATCATCGTGATATTGTTTTAGATGCGTCTTTCCTCAATTTGGCTTTTCTTCGACATAATCTTCCCACGACTGAAATTGCTATTGGAGATAATCTCCTTGTGTATGATTGGATTGCCGACCTGGTACGTTTAAACAAAAGTTTCATCGTTCGCCGAAACACTGGTCTGCGTGAAGGCCTTATGGCAGCTAAAAAACTGTCGGCCTATATCCATTACACCCTTATGGATAAGCATGAATCTATTTGGATTGCCCAACGCGAAGGCAGAGCCAAAGACAGTTCTGACAAAACTCAAGAATCTCTTATCAAAATGCTTGCCTTGGGAGGGGAAGGAGTATTTATGGACCGACTAAAAGAAATCAATCTGATGCCGGTAGCCATTTCATACGAATACGATCCCAATGACTATTTGAAAGCTCGAGAATTTCTGCTGCGCCGTCGCGATCCTAACTTCAAAAAGTCGCAACGAGACGACCTCTTCTCAATGGAAACCGGTCTAATGCAATTTAAAGGGAAAGTACATTTCCAACTGACTCCTCGGATAAATAACCGACTTGATCAAATTGGAGACTTCTCTGACACTAATACAGCGGCTCGCCATGTCTGTTGCATCATTGACCAAGCTATCCATCGCAGCTACGAAATTTTTCCAATAAACTATATAGCCTTTGACATGGTTGAGCACACTTCTCGCTTTGCTCGAAAATACACCCCGGAGCAAAAAAAAGAATTTGAAGAATATCTCGACCGTCAACTGCAAAAAGTCGATTTGAAAGAAATTACAGTTGAAGAACATGACTGGATGAGAGAAAAAATCATCACAATGTATGCTAATCCTCTTCGAAATCAACTGCGAACCATTCTCGGAGGAATCGTCTGAATCAAACTTTTTTCTTATATTATCTAATCTCTAAGATGATTTGTTGTCACTAATTATTTTTCATAGTTCATGCGAATCCCATTGGTGACATTAATTTGCCTGATTGCCGGGAGTGTACTGATTGATTGGTACATTTGGGCCGACATTCGTAGAAATTCCAGGCATAGGCTTTGGCCAACCTTGTATGGCGCATCCTCACTAATATGTTGGATTGTATTAGGTGTCGGCTTATCCCTTCCCCGGCGAGGAGAAAGCAGTATCCTCCCTATAATGTGGATATTGTATTCCTATCTTACTCTTTATATTCCTAAACTGCTATTCATAATTTTTTCACTCTTGGGAGGGCTGCCTCGTCTTTGGAAAAAGAAGTCAATAAAATTAGGCCTATATTTCGGTTTGCCATTGGGTATCTTCGTTTTTGGCACCATGTGGTGGGGAGCGGTGGACGGACGCCAGCAGATAGAAGTAAACTCCGTAAAAATTGAATCGCCTAAAATTCCTAACTCTTTCGATGGATATAGGATCGTTCAGTTTTCAGACGCTCATGTAGGTACATGGGGGACAGATACCACTTTTGTAAGCAAACTGGTTGATAGTATTAATTCATTAAATCCCAATTTAATTCTCTTCACCGGAGATATCGTCAACCGACAAACGGCGGAAATAAAGCCTTTCATTAGGGTCCTTTCCCGCCTGCACGCTCCCGATGGAGTATATTCTGTCTTAGGCAATCATGACTACGGGGACTATATGGACTGGCCGGATTCGGCTGCACGAGAGGCCAACAATCTGGAATTGAAATCAATCCAGGCTCAAATGGGTTGGACCCTTCTCAATAATTCCCACACATATATTCATTCGGAAAAAGACAGCATACTTCTGCTGGGTGTTGAAAACTGGGGCGAACCTCCTTTCAAACAATATGGAAATCTGAAGCAAACCTACTCATTCTTACCTGATTCTGTAATCCAAGGCAAAGCCAAGCAATTTAAGATCTTACTTTCCCACAATCCGGAACACTGGCGTCAGGAAGTAGTGTCAACAACGGACATTGATTTGACACTCAGCGGTCATACGCATGCAATGCAGTTTATGCTGAAAACCAACAAATGGAAATGGTCGCCGTCCTCTTGGCGATATGCTCAATGGGGTGGCTTATATCAGACAACCGGAAACACCGGTGAACCCCTCAGAATATATGTAAACACCGGTTGCGGAGAAGTCGGGATGCCCTTCCGAATAGGAGCAACCCCGGAAATAACTCTTTTGACTTTACATCGCCAGAAGAAATGACTGAAAATAAACTCGACGACGAATCATCTTCTTTCAATCCGGTCAATGTAATTATCTGTATTGGGAGTAACTTTGGAAAGCGAAAAGAGATCGTAAGGAACGCAATAGAAGAATTGCAACACCACTTTGAGGTTATAAAAGTTTCTTCCCTCTATGAAACTCCAGCCATCGGCAATAATAGTTCTCACACCGAACTCCCATCCTACATAAACGCTGTCATAAGCTGCAATGTGGAAGTCGATGCCTTAGAACGATTAGAGTCTATGTTGAAAGAGATGGAAAAAAAAGCCGGTCGAGACCTCGAAGCCCGTAGGCTTGGAAAAGTACCGCTCGATATGGACATAGTTATTTTCAATAATAACATTATTCGTCCTCGCGATTTTAATCAAAAATTTTTTAAAATCGGATTTCAACAAGTCTGCCAATAAGATTCAATTTTTGCTGCAATTCTTTTTTGCATTTCAAATATTCCAACTCTACTGTGTCGCTCGTCAAAGCTTCAGAAAATTAATAAAAACAAGACCGGCTGAACAGATCAGACAGTCTCGTTCTTATTAAATTCCTTTAGAAACTTTATCTTTATCTCATACAGTAACAGTAGAGCATTTATTTTGAGGCTTTCTTAACTTCTTTCGCCCATGAATCCTTGAGACCGATAGTTTTGTTGAAAACAAGTCTCTCAGATGTCGAGTCGGGATCTACAGTATAATACCCTTGCCGGGTAAATTGAAAATGCTCCCCTACTTTTGCGTTTTCAGCAAGCCATGGTTCCACTTTTACGTTCTTTCGAATTTTAAGGGATTCTGGATTAAGTAACTCTCTGAAATCACCTTCTTCTGCAGAAGGATTCTCAACAGCAAAAAGTCGATCATAGTCTCTTACTTCCACCTCTACTGCGGTTGGCACTGACACCCAGTGAAGCGTACCTTTAACTTTTTTATCTGAACCTGGCAGCCCTGTCCGGGTTTCAGGATCGTAAGTAGCTTGAATTTCCATTATGTTACCCTCCGCGTCTTTAGTCACACCGGTGCAGGTTATAATGTATGCTCCCTTTAGGCGTACTTCTTTTCCGGGAGTCATCCGGAAAAATTTCTTTGGAGGATTTTCCATGAAATCTTCGTGCTCAATCCAAAGTTCGCGTGTAAAAGGTGTTTGATGAACGCCTTCCTCCGGATTCTCAGGATTATTTACCATTTCGAGCATCTCCGTTTTCCCTTCAGGATAGTTTGTGATGACAAGCTTAACAGGATTAAGGACAGCACTTACCCGGGTAGCTGTTTTATTGAGATCTTCTCTAACTGAATGTTCGAGTAACTCAATATGGTTTAATGCTTCGTATTTGGTATATCCGATCTTTTTAACGAATTCTTTAATAGCCGATGGTGTATAACCGCGACGACGAAGTCCACACAAAGTTGGCATTCGTGGGTCATCCCATCCGTTGACTAATCCTTCCTTCACAAGCTGCAAAAGCTTGCGTTTGCTCATGACAGTATAAGTAAGGTTTAATCGGTTAAACTCAATTTGACGCGGACAGTATGATTCGTCAGCCAACTCTTTGACAAAATATTCATAAAGAGGGCGATGAGGCACAAATTCAAGGGTACAAATGGAATGTGTCACTCCCTCAAAATAATCACTTTGCCCATGAGCGAAATCATACATGGGATACACTTTCCACTTATCTCCTGTGCGCCAATGGGGAGACTTGATAATGCGATACATAATCGGATCCCGGAAGTGCATGTTTGAATTGGCCATATCAATTTTGGCACGAAGCACCATAGACCCTTCCTCAAATTCTCCGGAATTCATCCGCCTAAATAAATCTTCGTTTTCTTCAATTGGGCGATCTCGGTAAGGTGAATTGACACCGGGCTGAGTTGGAGTTCCCTTCTGAGCGGCAATTTCTTCACTCGTCTGTTCATCAACATAAGCTTTTCCCTCCCGAATCATTCGAATAGCGAGTTCAAAAAGCTGAGGGAAATAGTCAGAAGCATAATAAAGGCGATCTTCCCAATCATAACCAAGCCAATGGATGTCACGTTTAATTGCCTCAACGTATTCAGTATCTTCTTTTTGTGGATTTGTATCGTCGAAGCGGAGATTGCATGTACCTCCAAATTTTTCGGCAGCCCCGAAATCCATTATGAAAGCTTTCGCATGCCCAATGTGGAGATAACCATTTGGTTCCGGTGGGAATCGAGTATTAAGACGACCACCGTTTTTTCCGGCTTCCAAATCGGCCTTAATTTCCTGTTCGATGAAATTGAGACCATTTTCATTAACAAGAGCTTCTTCCTTAATTTCTTCCATAATTTTATTTATCTATATTCTTTTGTAAGAATAAATTTTTCTTTAATATTCGTCCCAAGATTTAATTCCAATTTCGTCTATTGAAATTTCGCAGAAAGCATTTATAAATGCCGACGCAAGGCGTGCATTAGTAATCAATGGGATATTCAGATCGACAGCGGCACGACGAATTTTATAGCCATTGCTAATTTCTTTGTCCGATAGATTTTTGGGAATATTTACAACCATATCAATCTTGTGCGAACGAATCATCTCAAGCAATTGAGGTTCGCTATTTTCATTGGGCCAATACACTCTTATTGCAGGAACGCCATTCTCACACAAAAATCTATGTGTTCCTTCGGTTGCAAAAAGAGTATAACCCTTCTTGTGTAATTTCCGCGCTGGCTCAAGCAATGCCACTTTTTGGCGGGCTCCTCCGGAACTAAATAAAACGGACTTTTTAGGTATTGTATAGCCCACTGAAAGCATAGCTTTTAAGATAGCCTCATTGGTATCGTCGCCTATACATCCAACCTCTCCGGTCGAACTCATATCAACGCCAAGCACCGGATCCGCTCCTTGCAATCGGGAGAAAGAAAACTGAGAAGCTTTTATCCCAACATAATCAAGATCGAAAGCGGATTTCCCGGGTTTGTCAATTTTAAGCCCAAGCATCACTCGCGTAGCAGCTGCTATAAAATTTTGTTTAGAGACTTTGCTGACGAACGGGAACGAGCGCGATGCACGCAAGTTACATTCAATCACCTTTATATCATTGTCTTTTGCAAGAAATTGAATATTGAAAGGTCCCGAAATATGAAGTGCCCTGGCTATTTTTCCGGATATTTTCTTAATCCGGCGCATAGTTTCCACATAAAGTTTCTGAGGTGGAAACTGAATAGTGGCATCTCCCGAATGAACACCGGCAAATTCTATGTGTTCGGAAATAGCATAAAGTTTTATTTCCCCGTTTTGAGCCACCGCATCCATCTCAATTTCTTTAGCCTGTTGGATAAACTCGCTGACCACAACCGGATGGCGCTTCGATACATTAGCGGCTAACCCTAAGAATCGGGTTAGCTCTTCCTCGTTGGAACAGACATTCATAGCTGCTCCGGAAAGAACATAGGAAGGACGAACAAGAACCGGGAAACCGACTTCCGCTATAAAATCGTCAATAGCTCCCAACGATGTCAATTCACGCCACCGAGGTTGGTCAACGCCAATTTCATCACACAGAGAAGAAAACTTATTACGGTCTTCAGCGCGGTCAATATCAAAAGCTTGTGTGCCTAAAATTTTTTGACCCGTGGCATCAAGGCGTACTGCCAGATTATTGGGGATCTGACCACCGGTAGAGAGTATGACACCATGTGGATTTTCAAGTTCGAGTATATCCATTACTCGCTCGAATGTGAGTTCATCAAAATATAATCGCTCACACATATCATAGTCCGTAGACACTGTCTCCGGATTATAATTAATCATAACGGGGCGATAGCCCTCTTCCGCCACAGTCAGAAGAGCGTTAACTCCACACCAATCAAATTCCACGGAACTCCCGATTCGATATGCTCCCGATCCCAGCACCACGACTGACCGACCATCATCTTCATATTTTATGTCATTCTCTTCTCCGTTATATGTTAGATAGAGATAATTGGTTTGAGCGGGATATTCAGCTGAAAGAGTATCTATTTGCTTGACTACCGGGACGATTCCTTTTGCTTTGCGATATTGACGAATGGAGTCTGCCAATTCCTCGCTCTGTGCGTTCATCTTATTGCCAAAGAGTGCTCTACCAATTTGGAAGTCACTAAATCCCTGACATTTAGCCTGACGAAGCAAGCTATCAGGTAAGGCGGATATATCAGAGTATTCGGCTAATTTTTTTCCGGTCTCTACTATATGACGCAACTTTTCAAGAAACCATCGGTCAATTTTGGTCAATTCGTGGATTCTATCAATCGAGTAATCATGACGCAAGGCAGTCGCTATAGCGAAAATGCGCATATCCGTCGGTTCTTTGAGAGCAAGTTCTATATTATCTTTGGAAACCTCCTTATTCTCAACGAATCCGTGCATGCCTCTACCAATCATTCGAAGACCCTTTTGAATTGCTTCTTCAAAAGTGCGACCGATAGCCATTACTTCACCAACAGATTTCATCGACGAACCAATTTCTCTTCTTACACCATGAAACTTGCTCATGTCCCACCGGGGAATCTTACAGACAATATAGTCAAGCGCCGGCTCGAAAAAGGCAGATGTTGATTTTGTAACAGAATTTTTCAATTGGTGAAGCCCATAACCCAATCCTAACTTTGCAGCTACAAAGGCCAACGGATATCCGGTTGCTTTAGAAGCCAACGCCGAACTGCGCGACAGACGGGCGTTTACTTCAATCACTCGATATTCCATTGATTTGGGATCATAGGCATACTGCACATTACACTCTCCGACAATCCCAATATGACGAATTATTTTTATGGCAATCTGACGAAGATAATGATAGTCTTCATTGGAAAGAGTCTGAGAAGGAGCTACAACGATACTCTCCCCGGTGTGAATGCCAAGAGGATCGAAGTTTTCCATATTGCAGACCGTTATACAATTGTCAAAACGATCTCTCACAACTTCATATTCTACTTCTTTCCACCCTTTTAGTGATTTTTCAATCAGAACTTGAGGTGAAAATGATAAAGCTTTTTCTACGAGATGAATCAGTTGCTCTCTGGTGTCGCAAAAACCACTTCCCAATCCTCCTAAAGCGTAAGCCGCTCTGACAATAACCGGATAACCCAAATGATCAGCAGCTGCCACAGCGCTTTCCACATCCGCAACCGCCTCACTTTTGATAGTCTTGACATCAATTTCGTCAAGCTTCTCAACAAAAAGTTCCCGATCTTCTGTATCTTTTATTGCTTGTACCGGCGTACCAAGCACCTTTACGTTAAATTCTTCTAAAATACCCTCTTCATAAAGCCGAACACCGCAGTTGAGAGCAGTTTGGCCGCCAAAGGAGAGAAGTATTCCATCAGGACGTTCTTTTTCAATTACTTTTCTCACAAAGTAAGGTGTGACCGGAAGAAAATAAATTTTATCCGCAAACCCTTCCGAAGTTTGGACAGTAGCAATATTAGGATTTATGAGAATAGTCTCAATGTTTTCCTCTTTGAGAGCTTTGAGAGCCTGAGAGCCACTATAATCAAATTCTCCGGCCTCTCCAATCTTGAGCGCGCCTGAACCAAGCAGAAGAACTTTTTTCATCTTTTGGGGAACATTCTGTCCCTGGGTCATGTGATTTGTCATTATTCGAGTTCTTAAAAGATTGGATGAAGATAATCAGAGTATTTCAATAAAACGGTCAAAGATAAACTCCGTGTCTTTCGGACCGCTACTTGCCTCCGGATGAAATTGGGCTGAGAAAAATGGTTTTGTCTTATGTCGCAATCCTTCATTTGAACCATCATTAAGATTGACAAATAGGGGTTCCCACTCTGAAGGTATTGAGTCATTGTCTACGGCAAAACCATGATTCTGTGAGGTAACAAAACATTTATCAGACCCAACCATGATAACAGGCTGATTGTGGCCGCGATGGCCATATTTTAGCTTATAAATGTTGGCACCGGCTGCTTTTCCCATCAATTGGTTACCCATACATATACCACAGATTGGCCGATCTTGCATCATGGCTTTTCGAAGGTTCTTAACCGTTTCTTCTGCAAACTCTGGAGAACCGGGGCCATTACTGATGAAGAGCCCGTCGTAATCAAGCGTTGTAAAATCAAAATCCCATGGAACCAGAGTCACTCTCACCCCACGGCGAGTTAAGCAACGAATGATATTGTATTTTGTGCCGCAATCCACCAGCACAACGTGTTTATCTCCCTTTCCGAAAGTTCTCACCTCTTTAGTGGAAACTTTAGCAATTAGATTTTCTTTATTGGGATCATGAAAATCTATTTCTTCGTCTGAGTCGAAAATGATTTTACCCAGCATACTTCCCTTTTCTCTCAAAAGTTTGGTTAATTTGCGAGTGTCAATCCCCGTTAAGCCTATGCGCTTTTCTTTTTTTAACCATTCACTCAGAGTGCGCTCTGATTGCCAATGAGAGGGTTCGTCGCTATAATCTTGACATACTATAGCCTCACAATGGATCCTTTCAGACTCAAAATACTCCTTAATTCCCTCAGAATCTTTTATGCTTTCCGATGGAACTCCATAATTGCCTAATATCGGATAAGTGGTAACTAAAATCTGCCCTTCATAACTTGGGTCGGTCAGGCTTTCGGGATAGCCGGTCATTGCCGTATTGAAAACGACTTCTCCTGCGCAAGGATGCTCATATCCAAACGAAACTCCCTCAAACCGGGAGCCGTCTTCGAGCACTAATGTGGCCTTTCTTTTTGCGGTCATTTTTGCTCATCAATGTTAGTTGTGCAAAGTTAGTGCTTTTCGAGTAAATGTGCAAGTCTGACACTCCCCTCCCCGCTTATTAATATCCTACACAAAAGTTAGCCATAACATCCAAATATGTCCCCCATTTTATAGACCCCGTTTCATGAAAAAAGCTATCGGTAGAAGAGATTACATCAATAAAAAAGCAACAGAATCATGGGTATTGGATTCTGTTGCCTTTTCTTATTGAGGATATTTTAATTATATCAGTCTTTATCAATTTCTACCGGAAGACTGGCTTTGGGAGCAGCCGATGCATTGTCGGCCCGATATTTTGCCTCCCAACCAAGCGCTGAAGCTCCAAGAACAGCTGCATCACTTTCGCGTAACTCAGAAACTATTACTTTGGTCTTCCCCCGGAATACCGGCATAACCGATTTTTCAAGTGCCTCAGCTACCGGCTTGAGCAGCAAGTCTCCACTTTTAGCTAAACCACCAAATAAAATTATGGCCTGAGGACTTGAGAAAGCAACCATGTCTGCAAAGGCTTGACCTAAAATAGTGCCGGTGTATTCAAAAATTTCTTTTGCGAGTTTATCACCGGCTCTTGCAGCGTCGTAAACATCTTTAGATGTAATTTCATCTATCGGCAGATTGCGCAAATCTGAAGGATCAGTGCGAATCTCAAGAAATTCGCGTGCAGTGCGCGCCACCCCGGTAGCAGAGCAATAGGCTTCAAGACAACCAGTGCGACCGCAACCACAAATACGTCCGTTGTTACGTTTCATCACTACATGACCCAATTCTCCTGCAAATCCATCATGCCCATAGACAAGTTGGCCATTGATTACTATTCCGGAACCCACTCCCGTGCCGAGTGTTATCATGATGAAATCACGCATACCGCGAGCAGCGCCGTAGGTCATTTCACCCAAAGCTGCTGCATTTGCATCATTGGTAATGGCAACCGGAATACCATTGAAAGCTTTGCTTACTTTCTCCGCAATGGGAATCACCGGACCCCAAGGAAGATTGGGCGGATTCAAAATTTCTCCAGTATAGTAATTAGCATTAGGCGCACCAATGCCTATACCCTGGATTTTCCCTTCTGCATCATTGGCTCGCAAAAGACGATCAACTCCTTCCTTTAATTTTTCAATATACGCATCGAAATCCGCATGTCGAAGAGTTTTAATCGAATCGTTGGCAACTACCTGCCCGCGTGCATCGACGATTCCGAAGACCGTATTGGTCCCTCCGATATCGATACCTATTACATAAGGCTTGCTCATGATATTTAAATTGAAAGTTAAGATTATTACCGTGCAGATTATTTTATTCTAAAAAACGAATGTTACCCAGTTAAGACTATAAAATAAATCTATCGCAGTGTCAACTTATCGTCTTTTGTTAGAAACAACAGCTGAAGCTTCCTTCTGAATAATGACAATTGCAAATTTAACTATTTTTGTAATATAAACCACTGTTTTCGGCACAAAATTTGCAATTACACTTTCATTGCTCCACTTCTTCATGATTCCAACTTCATCGCCAGGAATTTTTAGATTTCCACTAATTATTCTAACAGTAAGGCAACTCTTGAATCCGACGGAATGTTATAATAATGAAATGGGAAAATCTATTTCTTATGTCTTACAGGCATTTCCTCTAAATTCAAAATTTCTATACTAACTAAAAAATACTTATGGAAATCAAAACCAAATTTGATCACTTTAACATAAATGTGACTGACTTAAACCGCTCGGAAAAATTCTATCAAAAGGCACTTGGATTGAAAAAATGTGGAGAAATCAAAGGCCCGGATGGAGCTTTCTTAATTCACTATCTTTGTGCTCCGGACGACTCTTTCCGATTGGAATTGACTTGGCTTCGCGACCACAAAGAGCCATACGAACTGGGCGACAATGAAAGTCATTTAGCTATGCGGGTCGATGGAGACTATGAGACCATACGAGAATATCACAGAGAACTGGGGGTGATTTGCTTTGAAAATCCGGAAATGGGTATTTATTTTATCCATGATCCCGACGACTATTGGATTGAAATTCTTCCTCCTAAAAAAAAGGATTAATCCACAGTCAACAATCCCTACCCGACTCTTGTTAATAAAATAGAAAAACACTAACACACCTTATAAAATGAACTTCAATAATTTTACAATTAAATCGCAGGAGGTAGTGCAAAAAGCTATCGAACTTACGCGCCAAGCCGGGCAACAACAGATCGAACCGGTTCATCTCCTGAAAGCGATTTTTCAAGAAAGCGAAACTATTGTCAATTTCATATTCCAAAAGCTGGGAACCGGAGTTGGTCCTATAGCAGCTGCTGTTGATAAAGAGATTGCCTCTCTTCCTAAAGTAAGCGGTGGAGAAGTATTTCTCAGTCGCGAATCAAACGATGCTCTTCAAAAGGCGGTTGATTATTCTAAATCAATGGGCGATGAATATGTGTCGGTAGAAGCAATGCTCATGGGCATCTTCCGCACCAAATGCAAAGCCTCTCAGATTCTGAAAGATTTTGGAATGACTGAAAAAGGCTTGGAATCTGCTATAATAGAACTTCGCAAAGGAAACAAGGTAACCAGTCAGAGTTCAGAAGAATCCTATCAGGCTCTTTCAAAATATGCAATTAATCTAAACGATAGAGCTCGAAGTGGCAAGCTGGACCCTGTAATTGGGCGTGATGAAGAAATTCGTCGCGTATTGCAGATTTTATCCCGACGCACTAAAAACAACCCCATGCTTGTCGGTGAACCCGGAACGGGTAAAACCGCAATAGCCGAAGGATTGGCTCACCGCATTGTAAGAGGTGATGTCCCCGAAAACCTGAAAAGCAAACAGATTTATTCATTAGATATGGGAGCTTTGGTGGCCGGTGCGAAATACAAAGGGGAATTCGAGGAGCGTCTGAAAGCGATCGTAAACGAAGTAACCCAAAGCGATGGAGAAATTATCCTCTTCATCGATGAAATCCACACCTTGGTGGGTGCAGGAAAGGGAGAAGGAGCGATGGACGCTGCCAATATTCTCAAACCGGCTCTTGCAAGAGGAGAACTCCGTTCCATTGGGGCGACAACCCTTGATGAATATCAGAAATATTTTGAAAAAGACAAAGCACTTGAACGTCGTTTCCAAAAGGTGATGGTAGACGAACCTGATGAACTGAGCGCCATATCCATTCTGCGCGGATTGAAAGAACGATATGAAAACCATCATAAAGTCCGCATCATGGATGAAGCAATCGTTGCAGCTGTGCAACTCTCGGTTCGCTATATTACCGATCGTTTCCTCCCCGATAAAGCCATCGACCTAATCGATGAGGCTGCCTCTAAACTACGATTGGAAATGGACTCCATGCCTCAAGCACTTGATGAAGCTGCTCGCAAAATCAAACAACTTGAGATCGAACGTGAAGCTCTCAAACGTGAAGGTAATGACTATAAACTGAAGGAAATCGATGAAGATCTTGCTAATTTGCGTGACACAGAAAAATCCTTGCGTGCAAAATGGCAAGCTGAAAAAACGGAAATCAACAAGATTCAGCAAAATAAAATTGACATCGAACAGCTTAAACTTGAAGCTGATCGGGCCGAACGCGAAGGAGATTACGCCAAAGTAGCTGAAATCCGATATTCGAAAATCAAAGCTAAGGAAGACGAAAATGCTTCTATCCAGGAACGTCTGAAAGGACTTCAGGGCGAAGGCGCAATGATAAAAGAAGAAGTGGATGCAGAAGATATCGCAGAAGTTGTAAGCCGTTGGACAGGAATACCCGTCAAAAAAATGGCTCAAAGCGATAAGGAAAAACTTCTCCATCTCGAAGAGGAACTTCACCGCCGGGTAGTCGGACAAGAAGATGCTATTCGTGCAGTCGCCAACGCAGTGCGTCGCTCTCGCGCCGGGCTCAATGATCCTCGACGTCCTATCGGTTCCTTCCTTTTCCTTGGTACAACCGGTGTGGGTAAAACAGAATTGGCAAAAGCGTTAGCGGAATATCTTTTCGATAGTGAAGATGCCATGACTCGTATCGACATGAGCGAATATATGGAGAAGCATTCTGTCAGCCGTTTGGTTGGTGCGCCTCCGGGATACGTTGGCTACGATGAGGGCGGACAACTGACAGAGGCTGTTAGACGCAAACCATACAGCGTAGTGCTGTTTGATGAAATTGAAAAGGCAAATCCTGATGTCTTCAACATTCTTCTGCAAGTACTCGACGATGGTCGGCTGACTGACAACAAGGGTCGCTTCATCAACTTCAAAAACACTATTATCATCATGACCTCCAACATGGGTTCACCCATGATTAGAGATAACTTCGCAAAAATGACAGATGAAAATCGCGAAGAAACCATCGAACGGACAAAACAAGATGTACTTGATCTTCTGAAGCAGACAATTCGTCCCGAATTCTTAAATAGAATTGATGAAATCGTGATGTTCACGCCACTCAACAAGAAGGAAATTCAAGAAATCGTCGACCTTCAAGTGAAGAGTGTGCAGAAGATGCTTGCCTCCAATGGTATTAGTCTCACAATCACGCCTAAGGCACTTGAATTGCTTGCCGAAGACGGTTATGACCCGGAATTTGGTGCTCGTCCGGTCAAGAGGACAATCCAAAGAATGGTACTCAATCAACTCTCGAAAGATATCCTTTCGCAGAAAGTCAATCGCGAACATCCGATCACTATCGACTGCGAAAACGACGAACTCGTTTTCCGGAATAAAGAATAACGTTCAATTATCTATTTTACATACTTTACTATAAAAGCGGCCGCTTGAGAAATTATTCAGCGGCCGCTTTTATATTTTGTTGAACCTTCAATCTTTTGGAATTCCCGGATATTTCAACACCTTCTGTTTAATATTGTAAGCTGAATCTTCATCCACCACATATATTCTCACCTGCTTCTGGGGTTCGCTATAAAATACCAACAGCTCTGTGTGTGCATGCTTATAAAGATGGTAGGAAACTCCTCCTCGGTCTATAGTTTTAATGTGAGCATAACCCTTGTTGAGCATAGCCGTTTCAAAGGCAAGTTGTTCCGAACGCCATGTATCTTTTTTCATAAAGATGTCGATTTGCAAGATCTTCAATAATGCGTCCTTATTAAATTCATATTGATGCGCGCCTTCTTTCGTGGCTATATACTTGGCTATTGGTTTATTAGTATAAGCTGTCACACGAAACTTCACCGAATCGCTGTTGACAAACAGCTCCGGTATACGCTTTGTGGTAACCAAATCTTTCGATGCATCCTTACGAATAAAATGATAATACGGTAAACCGATCTTAAATTTACCTACTCCATAAGCAGAAATCTTATCACCCAACTGGGAGAAAATGCTGCTGGGATTATACCATTGAGAACGAACTGCTTTGGAAGCGGAACGATTAAGGCTTATATTCTTAAAATATTCCGGTACTTCTCTTCTCCCGTTTTTATTAAGGATCTTAAATCCCTTCGGAGTCTTGCAGATAAATCCAATCTTCGGAACAAATTTGACATAAGATGATTCATCAAATTCAAATTTCTGTATACCGTTGCAATCAAGCACCAAATATTTCCCATGATGTGGCAAAACCAAAAACGATTCGTCGGGTAGCATTTCAATTGTCTGATATTGCGCAGGAATTTTAATTCTACCTTTAAAATCCGCTACTCCCCATCGCCCGTCAATTACAAAAGCATAATATTTGGAATTGTAGTTTCCTATTCCTTCTGCGTCCGGAATTACATTTTCAAATTTACCCTCTTTGTTCAAAAATCCCACACGACCGGACACAGTGTGAGCCACCACTTTATCATATCGATAACGAAACGTTTCGAGCCTAATTGAATCGGGAACATCAAACAGCGTGCGACCCGTCTTGTCTATAAATCGATAAAGTCGACGAGAGTCACTTGTTTTTCCGGGAATTTCAACAAGAGCCTTTCCTTCTGAAAAATCAAGAGCAACGTAATATTTTGGAGCGATAACCACTTTGCCTTGCCGATCAACAAATCCATATTTCCCATCGACAGTAATTATCCGAAGCATATCATCCCAAAAAGTAAGGGCCGTCTCCATTATTTCCACACCGTCAATAGGATTCAGCGTAAACTTAATATTGCCCAAAGTATCAATAATTTGAATCCTCGCACCCGGAGTACAAACCGGAATAAGACCCGAGTTATTCCACCCTACACTTAGTAAACGACGACAACCATTGACTACTACCGGCTTATCCTCTACCCGCCAAAGGGAGTAGGTGCTGTCGGGATTTACGCGACTGAATATATCATTGATGACCAGCGATGGCATCCCATCAAGAGAATTTTCACACAAAAATGTGCCGTCTAAATGATATAAGCTCCAGTTTTTCTCATTTTTAATTAAAACAGGCAGATCTGTCAGACGTGGAGTCGACGCTCCAGGCTTTTTTTCACAAGAACATAGAACTGATAGCAGTCCGGTGCACACCACGACCCAAAGAACTGAAAGACAATGATATTTGTTCATCTAAGTTTTTTATCAAAAGCAATTTATTGGACAGATGGATCAACGTCCTCAACCCGAATTACACCATTTTTAAGTTGAAATGTGCAAAAATAACAATTCTTTTTAATTTCTCAAATTTTAAGAACTGTATTCACATTAAATTAAAAACAGTAAATCGAAAGTAAATAAATCAAATAGCTGCTGCGTATTTATTCTATCCGGAAAGCATCTGCATCTTTCCAAGCAGGGAATTTGGTTCGGAATGCTTCCAACTTTTCTCGCGACAAAGAAGCATATATAATAGGCGGATGAACCAGGGACTCCTCCCCTCCTCCAACTGACACGGAAGGACCCTCGATACCAATATTTTTCCCTTTGAAATCAATTACCATCGACGAGCCGTCGTATTCAAATCCATTAGAATCCGTACCGGAGCAGTCGACCCCACAAACATAAGACTCATTTTCGATTGCCCGAGCAATCAGAAGCTGATTCCAGGCATTAACCCTAACTTTAGGCCAATTCGCAACCGCAATAAGTAAATCATACTCGTTTCGGACATTGCGACACCAAACTGGGAAGCGAATATCGTAACAAACCACCATAGCGATATTCCATCCTCTGAACCTAACTTTCATACGCTCAAATCCATGCGAAAATGATTTATGCTCGCCGGCCATTGTGAAAAGGTGACGTTTATCAGCAAATGTCTCATCTTCGGAGGGTTCGATAAAGAAAGCCCGATTATAGAGTGATCCTCCTGAATCAGCGATAAAACTTCCGGCAATGGCAATATTATGACGGGCAGCAATCCTCTTCACAAAGTCTATAGTTGCTTCTGTATTGCGCTCTGCCAAAGGACGAATATTTTCCTTGTCCCCGGATGGGAAACCGGTAGAAAATGTTTCCGGAAGAATAAGAATATCTGTGTCGGGATGAAGAGCAGCAGCTGCAGCTTCAAGCGAATCAAGATTAGCACGTTTGTCTGCCCACCGGATTGTCATGGGAAAGAGTGCTACATTTAGTGAATGTTCTGCCATGGTTAGTTAGAATAAGTTTGGGAAACCCCTCATTCAGATAATCCTGAATAAGGAAATAAAAGAAGATAATTCAAGAGTCGGTAGTCGCAAACTTTTCAGGATAGCGGGCCACGTCTGCAAATGAATTATAATATCGTCGGATAAAATGCAGATCGGTTTGCAAGTCACCGGTTGGATTGTACTCTTCTTTAATAATAATTTTCTTATGTCGATAATCAATCACACCAAGTTGGATAGGCACTTTAGCTCCGTAGGCTATATACAAGAATCCCTTTCGCCAAATTTCAGTACGCGAACGAGTACCCTCAGGAGTAACTGCGAGATTTAAATAAGTCGACTTTTGGAAGCGCGTTACAATACTTGCGGTCAAATCAGTACCTTTTCGACGCGGAACCGGAATTCCACCCAAACTCCGCAAAAGATATTTCAAAGGAAAAAAGAACCAAAACTCTTTCATGAGAAATTTCGCTTTTCTTCCCATTGAACGATATGCTATCAAACCCAGCAAAAAGTCCCAATTAGACGTATGAGGAGCCACGCAGATGACACATTTATCTCTGCGCGGCACTGTTATGTCGGTAGTCCAGCCCGTGAGCCGGAGCAAGCCTTGCCAAAGGCGTGGCTTCATGTTTTCTTATTTTAAACTATTACTGTACTGCTTCTTTTTGCTGCAGACGTGCTTTTTCTGGGATTGCTGCATTAAATTCCTTCAATGCCTCATCAATCTCTTGAGAAAAGTCAGAAGAGATTTTACTGAAAAGTTGACGGAAGAACGCTCTCTTAGCCTTGGAATATTCCTGATTCGATTCGAAAGCACGAACTCCCTTGTCAAAGAATACATTAGCCTGAGAGGTTGCTGCGCCAATTGCACCAAGAACCTTAGCAATGGCAGCCGAAACTTTATCCTTATCAATTCCCTCCACATTATAGTAGGAAATCATCATCTCATCACAGATTGAAGCGCCAAGGGCCTCAACATATTTTTTGAATACTCGCTTATTTGCCATGTTTGTTTTATAGTTTTAGTGATACTGTTTCGGCCGACTACAACCGTAATTATATCTTAATAACGCTTCCGAAGGCCGTTTCTGTTATTTAGGCTACAATTTTTATTAATAATTAATTTTAACCCAATTTATAACCCATATCGCATTTCAATAACCGACCAATCCACTATTTCCCATAGACGATGCAGATAGTCGGCGCGTCGATTCTGATAATCAAGGTAATAGGCATGTTCCCAAACGTCAAACGTAAGAAGTGGCCGAAGTCCCTGTGTCATGGGATTGGAAGCATTTCCACCTGGATTAATGACTAATTCTCCCTTATCGTCAGCTGAAAGCCAAACCCAGCCCGAACCGAACAAAGTTGCCCCCGCCGTCTCAAACTGTTTTTGAAATTCTTCAAAACTACCAAATTGATGTTCAATTTTTTCAAGGAGTACTCCCCCGGGTTCCTTTTGACCATTGGGTGAGAACTGAAAAAAGTAAAAAATATGATTCCAAGCCTGAGAAGCATTATTAAAAAGCTTTCCAGATGAGTTTGTAATAATTTTCTCTAAGGGCATATCGACATATTCTGTCCCCTCAATCAACGCGTTGAGGGTGTCGACGTAGGTTTTCTCATGTTTTCCATAGTGATACTCTATGGTTGTTTGCGAAATAACCGGAGAAAGAGCATCTGGTGCATAAGGAAGTTTGGGTTGTATGAATTTCATAGTTTGAATTTGATTTGTGTTTCCATATTAGAAACACCCGGCAAACATACAAAGTTCGATTAGACAACTGATTCAACGCAATTTTAATCACTCATATCGCATTGTCGAAGATGGAGATATTCGAGCCACAAATCGTGAAGGAAGAATAAGCGACAACCAAACTACTACAAAAACTCCTACATTAAGAAGCATAATAGCTTCCCAATTAAATTGCACCGGGACAAAATCAATATAATAGCTGTCGGGATCAAGCGGAATAAGATGAAGTCGGTCTTGAAGCCATAGAAACGTCAGCATGAGTCCGTTGCCAATCAACAAGCCGGACAATGTCACCTTCAAAGCCAAATAAATAAACACCCGTCCTAAAGCACGATTTGAAGCTCCCAAAGCCTTCATCATGCCTATAAATGAAATTTTATCAAGGATGATAATGAGAAGTCCAGAAACCAAAGTGATCACACCTACAATTGTCATAAGCACCAACACAACTATCACATTAGTATCAAGAAGCGAAAGCCAACTAAAATAATTCCGTCCCCGCTCAAGAGCTGTCTCGACTTGATAGACGCGATACACTTCTCCATCTGAATATGCCGACATTAACCGCTGAGCCAGTCTTGATCCAAATTCCTGGACTCGGTTAAAGTCAGTGGTGGTCACATGCAGCGCTGTACCCTTTTCACCCGACAAACCCGCCAATTCGTCTACCAAACTTTTTGGGCCATAGACACTCACATCGTCGTAAGCATCAAAATGAGTATTGAAAACACCCGCAATTTTCATCCTACGAACACGAATCCCATCAGAAATAAAATAAACATCTACTTTTTCGCCTGATGAGAGACGCAATTTGTCAGCCGCTACTTGAGAAAGTAAAATAGGCACTGCTGAATCCGGATGAAGTTTGACATCAGTGTCAGGCACATGACCCGAGACCACATGGCGCTCAATAAACGCTCGATCCGAAGCCCCAGTCAAAGCTTTAAAATAAACTCCTTTGAAGTCCTCCGGCGTTTTGAGCACCGCTGGCATAGTCACCTCCAACGCATAATCACTGACGTATTCCTCCTCATCGAGAATTTTACGAAGCGAAGGTGTGAGCGAGACCAAATTATCTCCATCAGTTTCATTCTGCAACACAGAGATTGTCAAATGGGAATTAAACCCTATAACCTTGTCGCGAATCTCCTCCTTGAATCCTCCTACAATAGCCACCGCAGCCAGCATAACCGCAATTGAAAGCGCAACTGCAGTCGTAGCAACTACGACTGCCGGAGATCTTTTTCCACCGGATGTAGAAAGCGATAGCTTTCTTGCAAGATATAAGGAATAATCCATAAGACTACAAAATTACGAAATTTCTTTGAGTCAACGATATTTTTTTCACTGTCCCTATTTTTATTTTAATGAAATTTTATTATTTTTGCATTTCACAAATGGAACACATATATGGCTAAATCTCAAGTATTCTTTACCAATCTTCGCACTAATCCCCGTTCTAATTTGCTTGACAAATTAGAACGATTGGTGATAAAAGCCGGAATGACTGAAATGCCCCTCAAAGATAATTTTGCTGCAATCAAAATTCATTTTGGAGAACCCGGCAATTTGGCTTATATCCGTCCTAATTTTGCTGCTAAAATGGCTCAAATTCTCCGCCAAGCAGGCGCTAAACCATTTCTGACTGACAGCAACACCCTGTATTCCGGTCGCCGATCCAACGCAGTCGATCACCTCCAAAGTGCCATGGAAAACGGTTTCAACCCGATCTCAGCGGACTGCAATGTAATCATTGCTGATGGTCTTAAAGGAACTGATCAGGTTGAAATCCCGATTGAGGATGCTCAATATTGTCCTTCTCCCAAAATCGGTGCAGCCATTGCTAACGCTGACGTAATCATATCAATGACCCACTTCAAAGGGCATGAACAAGCAGGCTTTGGAGGGACTCTTAAAAACCTTGGAATGGGTTCGGCAAGTGTACCGGGCAAACTCGAACTTCATAGCAACTCCCAACCAAAGATCGACATCGAAAAATGTGTAGGCTGCGGCGTATGCGTTGCCAATTGTGCCCATGATGCCATTCATCTTGATCAACAGCACAAAGCTAACATCAACTACGATAAGTGTGTGGGCTGCGGTCAATGCGTGGCATTATGTCAATACGATGGAGCGGTATTAGCAGATTGGGATACTTCCGAACGTCTCAACTATAAAATAGCCGAATATACTAAAGCTGTCATCAAAGGGAAACCTAACTTCCACATCAGCTTCATTATGAATGTTTCTCCTGAGTGTGATTGTTGGAATCATAACGATGCTGCCGTCGTTCCTGATTTAGGCATTCTTGCTTCTTTCGACCCGGTAGCCTTAGATCAAGCTTGCGTCGACATGGTAAAAGCCTCTCCTGCCCTTCCGACCAACAACTGTCTGCACGACAGTCATGAGCATGAAACGCTTGAAGGTGAAGACAAATTCCACATCATGCATCCCGACACAGATTGGGAAGCCGGATTAGACCACGCAGTTAAAATTGGAATCGGCTCGCGCGATTACGAACTGATTAAAATCTAAAGATTAATCCGACTAAAAAAATAAGTCGGATTATTTGTGTAGTTTAGTGATTTTAACTAATTTTGAAGCGTAATTCCACCATAGTGAATTTCTCTATTTACTATTTGCCGTCTTCAGCGGTGCTTACTATCTTAACCGAAACATAATTCGCGAAAATAATACAAGAATGGAAGAGAAACTCGTAAAAACGTGTCTTCACGACCGTCATGTCAAGCTCGGCGCGCTCATGTCGCCGTTTGGCGGATTCGACATGCCTATCCAGTACAAAGGAATAACAGAGGAACACAATGCAGTGCGCCAAAATGTTGGTGTTTTTGATGTCTCACACATGGGTGAAGTTCGGGTGAAAGGGCCTGAAGCTTACAAATTCGTAAGCCACATTTTTGTCAACGATGTAACCGGAGCACCCGACGGCCAAATTTTCTACGGCATGATGTGTTATGAAAATGGCGGAACCGTTGATGATCTCCTGGTTTATAAAGTGAATGACGAGGAATACTTCTTGGTTATAAATGCCGCTAATATTGACAAAGACGTTGAGTGGATCAAACGTAATGCAGAAGGATTTGACTGCGTTGTGACTGATGAAAGCCCTCGCTATGGAGAAGTAGCGGTGCAAGGACCGAAAGCAGAAGAAACACTTGAAAAAGTACTTGGGCTGTCTGTAAAAGACATTCCTTTCTATAACTTCCAGACATTTGACATCGATGGAGAAGAAGTAATCATCAGCCGTACCGGTTATACCGGCGAAGACGGATTTGAAATTTACGGTTCTCACGAATATATTATCAAAGTTTGGGATAAGCTCATGGAAGCTGGCGTACAACCTTGCGGACTGGGATGCCGCGACACGTTGCGATTCGAAGTGGGTCTTCCTCTCTACGGTGACGAATTGAGCGACACCATCACACCGATAGAAGCCAGCCTTAGCATGTTTGTCAAACTCGACAAACCGGAATTCATCGGCAAAGAAGCTCTTGCTAAACAGAAAGCCGAAGGAGTTAAACGTCGCATTGTAGGAATTGAACTTGAAGGAACTGCAGTTCCTCGCCATGGATATCCCGTTGAAGCTGACGGCAAGCAGATTGGAGAAGTCACAACAGGCTACAAATCCATCTCGACCGGTAAAAGCGTTGCAATGGCAATGGTCGACAAGCCCTATGACAAACTTGGCACTCCCGTGGAGATCCGTATTCGCAAGAAGACTTTCCCCGGCAAAGTCGTAAAAAAACGTTTTTACGAAAAAAATTACAAAAAATAAGAATTTCTAATTCCTCATTGAAAATATATAATACCAATCCAATATCATGAGCAAGATTTTAGATGATATCCGCTATGCGGATTCCCATGAATGGGTAAAACTCGAAGGCGACATCGCCACCGTCGGCATTACAGACTATGCCCAGCACGCACTGGGAGACATAGTATACGTTGACATGCCGGAAGTAGGAGACGAAGTAACTAAAGGCGAAGAATTCGGTGCTGTTGAGTCTGTTAAAGCTGCCAGCGACCTTATTTCCCCCATCAGCGGAGAAGTAGTGGAAATTAATGAGGCTCTTGAAGACGAACCTGGGCTGGTCAATCAGGATGCTTTCGCCAACTGGATTATGAAAGTAAAAGTCAGCGATGCTTCAGAAATTGACACTCTTCTGGATGCAACTGCTTACGCAAAAATCTGTGAAGGATAAACCCACTCGGGTGATAGAATCTTAAATGGGCGCGTACGTTCCACTTCGCCTGATAATCAGGCGATATAGGTCGGACGCGCCTTCAATCTTTATCTATCTAACATATTGAATTAATTTCCCATGAGCCATAAATTTATTCCGCATACCGAGGCAGACATAAAAAAGATGCTCGACAAAATAGGCGTAGCTTCCATAGATGACCTCTATAGTGATGTGCCAGCCGAGGTTTTCTTCCGTGGAGAATACAATATTCCTGCTGCTAAGACAGAAATAGAGCTTCGTCGCCATTTTGATGAACTTGCTAAAAAGAATAAAAATCTAACTATCTTCGCCGGTGGAGGCGTCTACGATCACTATTCTCCGTCAACTGTAGCTCATCTGCTTCAACGCAGCGAGTTCTATACGGCCTACACCCCCTATCAACCCGAAATCTCTCAAGGAACCCTTCAATATATCTTTGAGTATCAGTCAATGATTACTGATCTCACCGGCATGGAAGCTACCAACGCTTCAATGTACGATGGAGCAACAGCCACCGCTGAGGCAATGTTTATGATGGTGGCTTCAGCTAAAAAGAAAAATCGGGTAATCCTTTCAGGCACTTTGCTGCCTGCCGTGATTCGGGTCGTTAAGACATATGCCAAATATCACGGAATAGCTGTAACAGTCGTTCCCGAAAAAGAGGGCGTAAGCGACCAGGAAAGTATTCTTCGCGAAATGGAAACGGGAGATGTTGCCGGCGTGATCGTGCCGTGTCCCAATCGCTACGGAATCATAGAGGACTTCAGCGGTTTTGCTGAAAAGATCCATGCTCTCAAAGGCTACATGACCATAAATGCTGATCCTTCTACACTTGCTGTGCTCCGCACTCCGGCAGAATGGAATGCCGATATCGCATGTGGCGATGGTCAATCATTAGGTATGCCTCTGCAGTTCGGTGGACCATACCTTGGATATATCTCTTGTTCTAAATCTATGCTTCGCAAGATGCCGGGGCGCGTCGTGGGAGCCACAACCGACATGGATGGGAAACGCGCCTTCGTCCTTACTCTCCAAGCCCGCGAGCAGCATATCCGCCGCGAAAAGGCGACTTCCAATATTTGTTCCAATCAGAGTTTAATGGCTCTTTATGCCACAATCTATTTGGCTCTGATGGGTAAGGAAGGCTTAAAAGAAGTCAATCGACTCAGTTGCGATGGGGCTCATTATCTTTTCAACCGTTTGATTGAAACCGGTAAATTTGAAGCAGCCTTCCCCGGAAAGCCATTCCTTAAGGAATTTACCCTCCGCACCTCGCTCGACATGAAGAAAGTGAACAACCTTTTGGCCGAAAACGGTTTTATGGGACCCCTTGTCCTGGAAAACGGTTTAGTCGAATTTGCCGTCACAGAAAAACGTACTCGCGAGGAAATCGACACATTAGTTAAACTTATTGCCGAAGCCTAAAGAGAAGGAGACCAGAGAAATGAAATACTACGATAAACTGATATTTGAACTTTCACGTCCGGGCCGCAAAGGATATGAATTGCCGGCCGACAACTACGACACCGACGGATTTGATGCCATTCCCGAAGATTTGCTCCGCAAAGAACCCCTCAATCTTCCCGAAGTTAGCGAACTGGATGTCGTACGCCACTATACTAACCTCTCTAACAAAAATTTTGGAGTTGACACAGGCTTCTACCCGTTGGGAAGCTGCACAATGAAGTATAATCCCAAAATAAACGAGGAAGTGGCTGCGATGCCGGCTTTTGCCGCTCTCCATCCTCTCCAAGATCCTAACACCGTTCAGGGTGCGCTTGAACTTTATTACAATCTTCAGGAAGCTCTTTCCTCCTTAGCCGGATTGGCAGAATTCACTCTTAACCCATATGCCGGTGCCCATGGTGAGCTTACCGGCCTGATGGTGATGCGTCGCTATCATGAAAGCCGGGGAGACATGAAGCGTACCAAAGTAATTGTACCCGATTCAGCTCATGGCACCAATCCGGCTTCCGCTATGGTTGCCGGTCTGGATGTTGTTGTAGTTAAATCACGTCCTAACGGTTCGATCGACATTGAAGATCTTAAACCGCTTCTCGACGACACAATTGCCGGCATCATGATGACAAATCCCAACACTTTGGGTATGTTTGAGAACGAAATTGTAGAGATTGCAAAACTCGTTCACGAAGCCGGCGGCCTTCTCTATTATGATGGCGCTAACTTCAATCCGCTTTTGGGTCGAGTTCGTCCCGGCGACATGGGCTTCGATATCATGCACATCAATCTCCATAAGACGTTCTCAACGCCGCATGGAGGAGGTGGACCGGGTTCAGGTCCTGTAGGAGTGGCCGAACATCTTCGCGACTTCCTTCCGACTCCTCGGGTTCACAAGAATTCAGATGGCACATTTACCATTGAATTTGGAGAAGAAAGTCTTGGCTCCATCAGTACATTCTTTGGAAATTTCGGCATAATGATGCGGGCGTACGCCTACATTCTTACCCTGGGCAAAGATGGCATCCGGGAAGTAGGTCCGATGGCTACCCTCAACGCCAATTATATCAAAGAAAGCCTAAAGGACGATTATCTACTTCCAATCGAAGGAGTATGCAAACATGAGTTTGTATTCGATGGCTTGAAAGACAAATCAACAGGAGTTACTACGCTTAATGTAGCAAAACGTCTGCTTGATTATGGTTTCCATGCCCCGACAATTTACTTCCCATTGCTCTTCCACGAATCAATGATGATCGAGCCCACAGAAACCGAAAGCATTGAGACCTTGGATGAGTTTATCGACGTGATGCATAAAGTAGCCAAAGAGGCTCGCGAGACACCGGAACTTGTGAAAGACGCTCCCGTCACTACAGCCGTGCGCCATCTTGATGAGACAGGGGCTGCTAAGAATCCTATTCTGACCTTCAAAGCTCATCAAGAGCAAAATAATTGAAAATGCACAGCAATCTAATTATCATCGGAGCCGGACCGGGCGGGTATGAAACCGCCCTCTCGGCTGCCCGACGCGGAATGAGCGTAACTCTCTTCAACGGAAGTGCCCTCGGAGGTACTTGCCTCAATGAAGGATGCATACCTACCAAGTGTCTTTGCAGAAATGCTGAAGCAATGGCTCAATTCAAAGAAGCTGATAAATTCGGTATTGACGAGTTCACATTTACTTTCGACTTCAACAAAGTAATTGAGCGCAAACGCGAAGTAACCGATACTCTTCGGGCCGGAATTGCTTCCATGCTAAAGAGTGCAAAAGTGAATGTCGTGGATGCACACGCTTCTTTCAAGGATGCTCACACGGTGATTGCCAACGGAGAAGAATATACAGCTGATTACATCATTATTGCGTCAGGCAGTGTTTCCAAATCTCTTCCTATTCCGGGACACGACCTTGAATGCGTCATGGACTCGACGCGACTGCTCAACATTGAGTATGTACCGGAATCTCTGACCATTATCGGAGGAGGAGTGATCGGAATGGAGTTTGCCAATATTTTCGCATCATTCGGTTCAAAAGTGACCGTCATCGAATTTATGAAGCAAATACTGCCTCCTTTCGATTCCGACATCGCAAAGCGTCTCAAACAAACTCTCACAAAGAAAGGTATCAAAATTGTGACTTCAGCTGCTGCCAAAAAAATTGAGCAGACTGAAGACTATCGCATTGCTGTCACCTACGAATGTAAGGGTAAAGAAGAGATTGTCGAGAGTTCTGATCTACTCATGGCCGTTGGACGCGCACCACGAGTAGATGATCTTAACCTTGAAGCAGCTGGCGTAGAATTTTCTCCGCGTGGAATTGTCGTAGACGACCATATGCGTACAAATGTGCCACACATTCTTGCCATCGGCGACGTAAATGCTCGAATGATGTTAGCTCACGTTGCCTCCTTCCAGGGAGAAAGAGCTTTAAACACTATTCAGGGATTGAACGATAATATCCGGTTTGACATCGTTCCATCAGCGGTTTTCACTGTGCCCGAATGTGGGATGGTTGGTCTGACAGAAGATCAATGTAAAGCCCAAGGAATAGACATAAAAATCGGACAAAGCTTCTTCCGAGCAAATGGTAAAGCGCTGAGTATGGCAGAACCAGACGGACTCTGTAAACTCATCTTCCGTAAAGAGGACGAGCAACTTATCGGCGCCCATATTATGGGAATACAAGCTGCCGACTTGGCCCAACAATGTGCCGATATGATGAACCGCAATATAACACTCACGGAAATGCGTCAAATCATATTTGGTCATCCCACAATCAGTGAAGTTATTCTGAATGCAATTCATGCAGTAAAATAAGTCTTTTGATTTTTTAAGACTATACAAAAGTTTGACGGAGAGAAAACTGGGTTTAACCCTTTTTCTCTCCGTCAAACTTTATTTATACTGCTGAAATATTAGAATTCAGAAATATAAGTCAGATTAAAGATTTGACAAGTTCCTGATTGCCACCAGATAAAATTATTTCTTTTCTTCCTCGGTGGCCTTATCTTCCGAAGGAGTTGCTTCCTCGGTAAACCGAGTGAAGCCAGCTGAAAGAAGCATATTATACCACGCAAAAAGCTTCTTAATATCAGTGGGATATACACGCTCTCGGTCAAAATTGGGAAGAATTGCTGCAAAGGCTTCCGCAAGTTCAGCATTCGGCATGTTTTTGGCATCAAAAGTCTTCCCCTCATTATGAGTATAAACTAAATCAAGGATTTCTCCAAGAGGTTTATCGTCTCCATCAGTATACATGGCAATATCACCAAGAGAAATAATGCGATCTCGGGCCGAAACCGGGAATCGCTTTCCATCTACAAGACTTTCGGCTATGATACGATTTGCTGAATGACTGATTATTTTGTAGAGTCCGGGCTTGCCGGTGATAGATATGATTTTGCGTAACATCTTATATTATTATTATTTTAAAAGTTTATCAATTTGTGGGAGGAGAGGATGAATATCGTCATTGAGAATGATTCGGGTTAATTCGGAAGGAAGACCTAAGAACTCTTCTCGCTGTGCGATCACACGAGCTTCAACATCTTCAATCGCGGCATTATCTCGATTGGATGTCCGTACGAGACGCAATTCTTCAGGAGCTTCAACAAGCCAAATTAAATCGACATCTTCATAAAGTCGGGATGTGGTGGGAAGAGCGGTTTCTACGAAAAATATTGGTACTTTAGAGTAGGAGCTCTCTTTTATCCAGCGTTGGATGTCCTGTCTCACCGCCGAGTGAACTAACTTATTTACCTCTCTCCTCTTTTCTACAGAAGAAAAGATAATGTCTGCCAACTGAGAGCGGTTGAGACTTCCATCGGAATGATATAAATTGCAACCAACGGCTTCAGTCAATGCACGCTGTAGGCCGACCGAACTTTCCATTATCCGACGAGCTTCCATGTCGCAATCATAGACAGGAAAACCCCGCACTCGCAAAATGCGAGAGACAACACTCTTGCCGGCTCCAATCCCTCCCGTAATGCAAATGACAGGGCGACACAATTTCAGTTCGGAATAGTTGTGACTTGGTTCTGTCATTTCATTACCGTGTATTCCAGGCTATCAACTGCCACTGATACATTGACGTATTCTGCCGGGGCACGCAAAAGTTTGACCGGGATTCTTCCGGCGATTCCCGCACCACGCTTCAAATAGTCAGCAACAATTTCGATTCCTTTTGTTTCCGCATTGAATTTGCTCATGGGCACATAATAACTCACCTCAACGCGTTGGGGAAACAAAATGACTGATGTAGATTCAGGAGTATTTACGGGTATGACATCAATCATTTCACGCTTGTTGACCAATGGTTCGACACTAAAAGTGACCTTAATTTGATCCGGGATAAATCGAGTTCCAGCAATTGGACTAAGTTGGGTTTCAACCGAAGTAGTCTCTGATATGTTACGGCGGACAATACGGTCTGTTGAAATGCGCATGATGGTGTCGAGGGTTTCCTGTGGCCCATAGACCATTGTATAGCCACTTGACAGTCTTGCTTTGCCAACCACCACTGACCCGGGTGCAGCCGTAACATCAGCTTTCACATCAATGGGCACTCGCTTGCCGGGATGATCCGTGTAAACCAATCTCAAGGAATCAATAGAAAGAGCCGAAACTTGAGCTGTTGATCCAAAAAGCCGACGCATTAGAGCAATCATCTCTGCACGGCTTACTGAGAGCACGCCGGAACCACGCTTTGTGAATTCATCAAATTGGACAGCAAGGACTCTCTTTCGCAAAAAAGTAGAACGAAGCAGACCGGTGCCCTTATCCCTCACCGTCACATGAATGCTCGAAGGGATGTCGCTGATAAAAGTAACTGAATCCGGGACACCATTGATTCGGACAGCCACATCGAGAGAATGTTGCACATTGTCGTTAAGCGCCAAAACGAACCAAAATAGAGTCGCGATCGCTACAAAAATGACATAGCGCAAAAGATTGCGAAAGCGCGAGGTTGATTTCTCGCGCTTCCACCAATCTTTGATTCTATTCAATCTCGAACCCATAAAGAGAGCCCAATGATATGTTATTAGAAAGGGAAAGCTCAGTTACAATTTAGAGAGCCAGACACAACGGATCAGCTCTTTGCCGGAGCTTCTGTACCTACAGGATACACAGAGGCCTTGTCGACCTTGATTGCCGTGCCGGGAGCTATTTCAATCATCATGGTCGAATCTTTAATTTCCTTAATACGTCCGTGAATTCCACCGGCTGTAACAACACGGTCACCGGCAGTCAGGGCTTCACGAGCTTTCTTGATTTCCTTTTGCTTTTTTGATTGCGGACGAATCATGAAAAAATAGAAAATCACAATCATGGCCAAGATAAGAATCATACCGGACCACGAACCTCCACCAGACTGTTGGTCAAGGAGAATACTGAGTAAGTTCATCAGAATAAATGTTATCGTTAATATAAATTTTTCTCTAACTAATTAAACACAAAGAATCATTCCTTGGTGAGAAGTCCTTCGTCTCGGAGTTTAGCCACAACCGGGCCAAGAATTCCATTAATAAAAGCTCCGCTTTTGGCAGTCGAATAGCTTTTGGCTATTTCAATATATTCATTGATAGAAACATTAACTGGAATTTTTGGAAAGTTAAGTATTTCTGAAATTGCTGTCAACATAATAACTACATCCATAAAAGCCAAGCGTTCACTATCCCATGATTCGGAGTGTACAAATTCATCAATGTAGCTCCGATATTTCTCCCGGTTACGGACTGTGACTGAAAAAAGTTCTGCTCCAAACCGAGCGTCTTCTTCATCTTTAAACATCGGTAACACCGGTTGTTCGTCTTCGGATTCAAAGCGGCGCAATGTCTTTAAGAGGAAGGTGGAAATAATATCCAAATCATCATTCCAAAATACGGACTTGTCTTCGAGAGATTCCAAGAAATCCGGATCAGGTAAAATGATATATTTAAACACATTGCGCCAAAACTCACAATCAGTATGGAAATCAGTTGCCGGGAAATTCATGTAATCGGCATAAATATCACTTTCCTTAATACTGCGAAGCAATTTAGCGATAAGACGTTGGTCATCTGGTAGCCAGGAAAGTTTATTTTCACTGATGAAGCGCTGCACCTCAGGATTGGAACGAAGTGCTGTCACAAATGAATTTTCCACAAAGCGCATATTCGGATTGAGATCCTCTCGCGTTGTGATATACTTATGGCGATTCTCATCTATTTCCCGCTCCCTTAAATCTGTAAGCTCTATAGGGAGAATAAGAAGACGGAAATAAAGTTCACGGGCCATATCCAGGCTTTGCTCCAGTTGCTTCAAAGCATCCGATAAATGGCCTTGAGAAGCAAAAAAGTTAGTGAACGTATTTTCCATCAACTCTCGGGCTCGCTCATAACCGCGAAGAGTATAATTATCTCGACGAGATGCTATCGCGGAAACCTCACCGTCCGGAGCAATGATTTGATTGAAAATTTCACGCCAGACAGCAACTTCTTCTGAAGGGGTATGGTCGCTACTTTTGCCATAAAGTTTATATATCCCGGAATCTTTTATTGTTTCAGCTAAAGACTGTTCAACATTGGCAAATGGAAAATCTTCAGTCCGATAACGACCAATGAGTGACTTGATTTTCTCATCGGTCATTATGTTCATTATAAACCGGTTATTTTTTAAAGGTTGCTCTCCCCCTCTTTTTTTTACGTCTTCCGCCAAGCGAATCATTAAGACAAGAAAATCAAGATAGAGCGAATAAGCAAAACGCTTCTCTTTGGTCGGAGATGTCGGCTGCGACTCAAGAAGAAACTGCTTCTCAAGCAAAAGATATGAATAAAGCAGTTGGACTACTTTTATTCTTATCAAGACGCGATTTATCATATCTCTATATGAAACTTTACAAATTCAATGCAAAATTAAGATTTTGGCCTCGTTTCACCAAATTTTATAGGGAAAAGTCAACCTACTACTCGGCATAATGGAGACGCTGTCGTACACATTCATACATCATAATTCCGGCAGCAACTGAAACGTTGAGCGAGCCGACACTCCCTCTGATAGGAATAGCGGCGAGGGTGTCGCAAATTCGAATCACTTCGGAACTCAGGCCAGTATCTTCAGCTCCCATTACAATTGCAATCGGCGCACGGAAATCCGTGTCCGTATAAGGGATAGCTCCCTTTTCCGTTGCCCCTATTATGCTTAACCCACATTCTTGGAGATAACGCAACGCGTTTGGAAGTGATTTCACCCGACAAACCGGCAGATGAAGAAGAGCTCCCGCTGAGGTTTTAACTGCATCCGCATTCACACTTACACTTCCTCGGTCGGGAATTACAATTGTGTCAAAACCGGCACATTCGGCAGTTCGTGCGATAGCTCCAAAATTGCGTGTATCCGTCACTCCATCAAGAACCATAATGGCCGGGATTTTCCCCTCTTCAAAAAGCGTAGGAATAAGCAAATCAAGTTTATGATAACCGACAGGCGAAAGCAGGGCGATTGCTCCTTGGTGGTTTTTCATCGTGATTCGATTAAGCTTTTCCTGAGGAACACGTTGCACAGGAATGTCGAGCTCACGTAATTTGGCCAACAAGTCTCGTGCGATATCACCTCCAAGGTCTCTACGCATAAGAACTTTGTCTATTTCTTTGCCAGCTTCAATGGCCTCGCCTATGGCTCTCAAGCCAAATATGTAATCTGATTTATGCATTTCTTTACAATTCTATCATTCGTCAACAGAAGTAGGAATCATGAATATCGGGAGTTTTCAAGCAATGAAGCTGCATTAATCCGTGCCGCTTCATCCACTTTATCACCGGAAAGCATTTTTGCTATTTCCATTTGACGCTCTTCATCGGATAAACGTTCTACATGACTGATTGTCGAATCGTCCACATCAGTTTTATAAACCCTATAATGATTTATCCCTTTGGAAGCAACTTGTGGTAGATGGGTGATAGCAATAACTTGCGTGTCTTTTGCCATCTTGCGCATCATTCTTCCCATACGGTCAGCAATTTCACCCGACACGCCAGTGTCAATTTCATCAAATATCACGGTTGGTTGGCGCAACCGAGAACTTAAAATTGCCTTAAGAGAAAGCATTAGTCTGGACATCTCACCTCCCGAAGCCGCCTTTTCTAATGGCATAAGCTCCTGATTCTTATTAAACCGACACAAAAAGCTCACTTGGTCCATCCCGTCGGAGTGAAGTTTTCCTTTGCTTACCATAGCACTAAACTTCAGGTTTGGTAGTCCCAAGGGTTGGGCTGTCACAGTCAGAAGTTCGGAAAATTCTTTAGCAGCCTTAATCCTTCTCTCGTTTAAGATAATGGCTTTTTCTTTTAAGGATCTTGCTAATGAACGCAATGCCTCATCCATCGACGCAAGAGATTCATCGGGATTAGAGTTTTCAACGCTACTTTTTTTAAGACAGGCGTGGAAAGCTATCAATTCCTCATGTGAGTTAACCTTGAAACGCTTCTGTGCGTCATACAGGCGTTCCATGCGGTCAGCTGTTTTTGCCAATTTAATTGGATCGTCTTCCACTTCCGATGCATATCCTTCAAGTGTCTCATAAATATCTTTTAATTCAATATAAAGACTCTCAAGGCGTTGTGGCAAAGAAATTTCCTTTTCGTTTTCAACAAGCGTGAAATCTATATGCCCCAAAGCGGCTTTCACATCTGTAAGAAGAGAAAGAGCCGACGTGTCATATCCTCCTGTCAAACCGGATGCCAACGAAAGTTGTTCCTTAATTTCTCCGGCATCGCTTAGCAACTCAAAACGCCGTTCCACCTCTTCCAGTTCACCCGGCTTGGGATTAAGCTTGTCAAGCTGTTCAAGTTGAAACCGGATAAACTCACTGTTTTCTCTATTGCGTTCTATCTCGCGTCGGGCTTCCTCATATTTACGCCGTAATCGGATATAGTGGTCAAACATTTTTCTATACTCCTCCACCAAATTATTATTATTTGCCATGACATCAATAATGGCAAGCTGATGGCGAGAGTTTAGAAGATGTAGGGTCTGATGTTGGGAATGGATATCAATTAAAAGAGGGGCAAGTTCCTGAAGCGCTTGTAGAGTGACCGGACTGTCATTAATAAACGCTCTCGAGCGACCGGAAGAAGAAATCTCACGACGAATAATCAACTCTTGTTCATCCCACTCTAAATCAAATTTCTCAATAATTGATTCCAATTCTTGTCCGGGCTTGGAAAAAACCGCCTCCACAATGATTTTTTCATCCGGTTTGCGAAGGGCTTTTGTATCGGCTCTGGCTCCCAATAGCAACGAAATGGCTCCAAGCATAATGGATTTGCCAGCCCCGGTTTCTCCGGTGATGACAGACAGCCCGGCATCAAAGTCAAGCTCAAGTCGATCGATTAGTGCATAGTTGTTGATTATCAGTTTTTTCAGCATCTTTTCCGAGTTGCTTATTCAACGGGTCTCTTCCGGATTTTTAATTTTTTCGAGACGATCGCGTTCGGTCGGATAAAGCTTTTCCAATATGGCATAAGCTTCTTCCCGCTGAGTTTGAGGGGCTTTAGAATATATATTAACTAACTCATCCAACTTAGCATCGCGAAACATCGACAAAGCCACCGACATGGGAGCGACATCGTAAATTTTTTCCATGGTTTTGAGCGACTCATGGATAGTCGCTCTTCCCTTATCCGGACTGGTCACCATTTCATCAAGTCCCTTACGGTAGTAATTATAGTTCATCTCCCGAATAGAACCCGTATTATTATCCGTGTAGACACTTAACACAGCACTGCGATTCTTATTGTCTTCAAACGCTCGCCATCCCACCTCGCCACTCGATTGAGCAAGTTGAACTATTCCGGCGGCCCGATCAAAATAAGGTTGACCGCCGCGTGGAGAGAAAGTGTCGAAATCTAACGCCAAAAAGAGATAAGCATAGTAATTCAGGAGAGCTGTCAGATTACTCTCCATACTATTTTCATTGAATATCAAAGGCTCTCCCTCTCTATAATCAAACTCCACCTTATTATCTTTGAAGTTCAGTAAAGTGGTTGTATAAGTTGAATTATATACCGGCCGAGACAGCTGCACCTGAATATCCCCCTTAATTCGGTCATCGGCATATTCTTTCACTGTTAAGAAAAACCGGCAATCAATTTTCTCATTAGGCATAAACTGAGCGTTTGTCCACTTCGTAGTATTTAAATATTCCGAAATAGCTTCTTGAAGCGTCTCAAACACACTCTTGTTGGTACCCTGGATTTGGCTTGTGTTAACCTCTACCTGACAGTTAAGTTCCTGTGCCCCCGCTAAGTGAGGAAATAATGAGACCACTGAAAGCAATCCCATACCGACCCAAATTCTTAATCTTTTATCCATTCCTTATCCCTTCAAATTTTTAACCTTATACTACAAATTGCACCGCACTGAAAAACTACTTCAGCAGACATGTTTCCACAATAACAGACGCCACTTCCTGCTTATCCATAAGAGGAATATCTACACGGCTGCCGACAGCCGAAAGGAGAGTAACTTTATTCGTGTCTGTACGGAAACCCGCTCCTTTATCACACAATGAATTTAGCGCTATCCAATCCAAATTTTTTCGTTTCATTTTCCCGATAGCATTATCTATCTCATTGTCAGTCTCAAGTGCAAAACCGACCAATACCTGATCGGCTGTTTTCATTTCTCCCAAACGAGCAGAAATATCAGGATTTTTTATAAACTCAACCGTTATTTTATCTAACTTTTCTCGCTTGATTTTTGTCTCCTCACATATTGACGGAGCATAATCAGCCACTGCAGCACAACAAATCGCTCCATCACATTGAGGAAACACTTTTTCACATATTCCAAGCATTTCTTTGGCTGAGGTCACATCATACCGACGTATCTTCCCTTCCGGAGTGGGAAGCGAAACCGGACCGGCCACCAAAACCACTTCTGCTCCCATATCGGCAAGAACAGAGGCCAACGCAAAACCCATTTTTCCACTCGAATAGTTACCGATAAAACGTACCGGATCTAAATTTTCGTATGTGGGCCCCGCAGTCACTAAATATCTTTTCCCCTCCAAAAGATTCCCACGTCTCAGTCGAGATGCGACAATCTCAAATATCCGAACAGGATCCTCCATCCGGCCCTTGCCTATTAATCCGGAGGCGAGTTCACCGGCGCGTGGCTCAATCACCTCCACGCCATCGACACGCAACGATGCAATATTTCTTTGAGTAGTCGGATGAGCCCACATATCCAAATCCATTGCTGGAGCGACAAACACTTTGCTCCGAGTCGACAGATAACTCGTGACAAGCATATTATCTGCAATCCCATTCACCATCTTTCCCAGCGTACAAGCTGTCAGCGGAGCAATTACCATTGCATCTGCCCATACACCAAGATCAACATGACTATGCCACTCTCCTGTATTGGCCGTAAAGAATTCACTAATCACCGGACGTTTGCTCAACGAAGAAAGCGTAACCGGAGTTATAAATTCGCGAGCGGAGGGCGTTAAAATAACTTGAACTTCTGCACCCGACTTGACAAACAAACGAAGCAATTCAACACTCTTATATGCAGCTATGCCGCCTGTTATGCCCAAAACAATATGCTTATTTTTCAGCATTTCCTTATTTGATTAAAATATCTCACTGATATTAACCGCTTTTATTTTCGAGGAGGGAAATATTTAAATTTTAGCTGGCGAAGCATATCTTTTGTGTTGCGAGGAAAATCTCCTTGCATCACCCAATCGTAGAAAGAAGGTTCTCTCCGAAGCACCTCTTCCACTGTCTTACCTTTATGCTTGCCAAAATTGAAGACGGGGACATCTTTATCATTGAGCACAATTCGACCCGCTAAATCCACATTGCGTCCCATCCGAGAAAATTCAGCCAAATACTCCACATCATTCTTAAGATCCGAATAACGGGAAAGCTGACCAAGAAGCACTTCATAAGTGGCGCGAGTATCGGCCATCGCCGAATGGGCATTCGGAAATTCTCCTCCACAATAGAACTTATAGGCAGCAACAAGCGTCCGTTGTTCCATTTTGTGGAAAATATTTTGAACATCTATAAAACGACGTCCATTAATTTCAAAATTAAGGCCACAACGCGCAAATTCCTCCATCAGAAGAGGTACATCAAATTTATTGCTGTTATAGCCCGCTATGTCACAATCACCAAAAATTTCCAACAAATTCTTGGAGACCTGTCGAAATGTGGGACAGTCTTTCACATCTTCATCCGAAATATGATGGACAGCCGTTGCTTCAGCCGGAATCGGCATTTCAGGATTTAAACGTCGGCAACGTGACTCCTCTGTGCCGTCCGGATACACCTTGATGAAGGAAAGCTCTACTATCCGATCGCTGAGCACATTCGTGCCCGTAGTTTCGAGGTCAAAAAATATAATCGGTTTAGTCAGATTGAGTTTCATCAGAAAAAATGTAGGTGAGGTATGTATGACACTCTTTCAAAAATTCTCAATCGATCACCTGCATTGGCATCAACAGCATCAGAGTATTTTCTCCACTGGGTTGCTCAGTAGGCACGAACAGACATGGACGAGCCGGATCAGCCAAATGGATCTGTATTAACTCTCCCTTCAGATTTTGGAGCACGTCAAGCATATAGCTTGCATTCAGTCCGATTGTCATTGAATTTCCTTCATATTCCACATTCACGCGTTCTTCAGCTGAAGTGGCATAATCCATATCTTGGGCGGAAAGCAATATTTCGTTGGGTTGAATGTTCAGACGCACCAGGCTGGACGACGCACTGGCAAATAGCGATACTCGACGCATAGCAGTAAGTAACGATGCCCGGTCAACACTGACTACAAACGGATTATTGGTAGGAATAACCTTATTAAACGCCGGATAATTGCCAAGAATTAATTTAGTGGTAAGAGTAAAATCTCCAAATTCAAACACCGCACGCTTCGAATCAAGCGACAATTTCACTATTTCTTCCTTTGGAAGAAGAGATTTCAAAATATTGGCAGGCTTGGCGGGAAGAATGAACCGGGCATCCTCCGGGAAAGGAGTATTGGAATTTATATAACGTACAAGTTTATGAGTATCAGTGCTTGCAAAAGTTACTTTATCCGGCTCAAATCCAACATATATACCCGTCATTACAGGACGGATCGTATCCGTAGAAACCGCAAATAGCGTTGTCTCCAGACCGACCTGGAGTGTCTCCGATGGAAAAGTCAATTCAAGTTTTTCATCATCCAATCTTTCCTGGCGCGGATATTCTCCGGCATCTATTCCGGTGAAGTTGAAATGACCCGAAAGAAACTTGACGTCTATTTCCTTTGTCTCTTCATTAATGTAGACAGTGACGGGTTGATTTCCCACTTCCTTAAAAATGTCCAGCATCCGCTTTGCCAATATAGCGATCGCGCCATTTGATTCGCTTTCCGACACTTCGAGTCGAGTGGAAAGTGTATTTTCAGTGTCACTTCCCGTTATTGTCAGAACATCCCCTTCAATCGTAAGAAGAAAATTGTCAAGACTCGACATCGTATTCTTTGAATTAATCACCTTGCTGATAGCAGAAAGCTTATCTTGCATGGCTTTGCCACTGACATTGAATTTCATATAGTAGATCGTTTTTTTATTTCGTCGTCCCTGTGTCTGCTTCTTAGGCTAAAAACCTCAAATTATCTATTTGCTAAAAAGCATTCTAAAATACAAAGATACTATTTTTTTTCGGGATGACAAAATCTTCTTTTATCACCGCAACCCCGATGCCCCAAGCCAATTTAAAAACGCTGATCGCCGACTTGGGCTTACTATTTCCGTTCGTTTTTCACATCCACATTTAACTTCAACTTTCAGTCTACCGTTAAAATATTTCGACACCCCGCAAACTGCCCCGATATTGACAATCATTTTTCGAGACAAACGAAAGAAAACGGAAGGATTCATATCTTCTTCAATCTTCGATAAAGAGGTGTAAAGGGTCAGTTTATCCCGACCCTCAATCGTGGTCAGAAAGGTATACTTTTCTTCAGCGAAGAAGCACGCTATCTCATCAATCTGGATATAGGAATAGGTATCACCGTCAGCAACCAACACCCGCGTGGGATAAGAGAGAGGGCGTTCAATAGCTCCCGGGGGTTCCATACGCATTTCTGTTGGTGCCGGCCGACGGACATATCGTCCGACCGCCCGGCTTAACGTCTCTTCCGAAACCGGTTTCAGCAAATAATCTATTGTGTCGAGCTTAAACGCCTCAAGGGCATAATTATCGTAGGCAGTTGTAAATATAACAGGGGTATCCACTTCAACCTGTTCTAAAATATCGAAGCAATTTCCATCGACAAGCTCAATATCCATGAAAACCAAATCCAAACGCGGTTGCAACCTAAAAAAAGAAATACTTTCCCTCACCGACTCCGCTGTAAAGACAAGCTCTGCTTCCGGCATTAATCGCGCCATCAGCGTGCGAAGATTCTCAAGAGCAAAATACTCGTTTTCTATTATTGCGTAACGCATTCGGTGAAATTTATGGTGGATTTTATAAATAAGGTAATGTTACGGCAAAGCGGCCTTCTTTTTCAGTAGTTACCACTTCCCTTTTGAATCTGCTATATTGTTGTCGAATATAATGTAGGCCAACTCCCGACGATGTGATAGCCGGCCGAGGACGAACCGTATTGGTAATCGTCAGACTGTCCGTCTCCACTTGAATGCTTACTTGCATGGGATATAAAGAGGAAACCTCATTGTGTTTGGTGACATTCTCAAGCAAAAGCTGGAGCGAAAACGGTATCATCATTCTCCGAAGAGCTTCCGACGACTCAATCCTAATGTCGACAAACAACTGATTGTGATATCGAATCGATAATACCTCCAAATATGCTCTCGCCAATTCCAATTCCTCCTCAACTTCCACTGTTGTCCGATTTCGAAAAGACAAAACGTGACGATAGACCGATGTCAAAGCCAAAGTAAAAGTTTTGGATTTAGCCTTATCCAAATCTATTAATGAATATAGAATATTGAGTGAATTGAAAAGGAAATGAGGATTTATCTGAGATTTGAGTGCCTCATATCTATAGTTCATAGCCTGCGTGCGTAGTTCAGCCGCCTTGAGGTCAAGTTCTCGCGATAAACAGACATAGTAGGCTATCTCAACAAACAAAACTATTAAGATGTCGCTTAAGATGGTACCCGCTGCGTGGACTTCAGAAGGGATCACCAACAGGCCGGTCATTATCTTCAGATACAACCAGTCTACAGCCAATAGCGCCCCAAGCGACACGCACAAATCTATTAGAGTCTTCGGTATGATTCTACGCTCAAGCCATTGCGGCAAGGGCATCCAAAAAATTATACAGACATTAACAACCCAAAGCACCAAAATAGGGACATAGTTCTTTATAAAACTAACCAGAAAAAACTCAAAATTAGGATAAGGAATAAGAGTGTTGCTGTGAAGCATATTATACAGTGCCTGAAAGAAAACGGAATAGGCAACCGTAGCCAATAAAAACAGGCTAATAGTTTTAACATTTATATGGTGGCTGAGCTTCACGAGTCTACCTCGGGTCGGATTTAGTCCGATGTGCAAATTTAATAACATTTTTCCTCCGTTCAAAATCGGATTAAAAAGATGGGGAACGGTTGTCAGGCACTTAGTCCGACTTACCGCTCCCCTTCTATTCCTATCTGGTTTACTTTATTTCGTCAGATCCGTGTTATCGTACGAATATCTTCTGAATCTCTGTTCCGGCCATAACAACGTACACTTGGCCTCCATCTACGGAAACATTGGCACTGCCATAACCCGAGAAAACACTCTTGCCGTCAAGGCTATAGATGACCACCGGAATTTCCGAAGTAGCTTCGATTATGACTGTGTGGCCTGAAAGCCGTATTTTCGGGTTGTTTTCCACCACTTCTCTGACCGAAGCACCCATAGCGCGAATAGTTTTAAAATCAGACCATCCGGATGCTTTCGAATATAATTCCACCGACCCAGCCGGCACATTGAGAGTACCATCTGCATAGGTTCCGGCAGTAAATGAAGGAGTTGTCGGCGGCTCGGGATTGCGACTGGTGATTGTCTTCAAAGAGATTGTATTACCGAATGTGGTAGAACCGATTGTTTGCACCGACGACCCGAGAGTCAGCTCTTTCAATGCGCCGCAACCAAAGAATCCATAATCCATGATTGTTTCAACCTTGTCCGGCACTACAACTGTCGACAAGCCATTGCACGCACCAAAGGCGCTCTTACCAATAACCCGAAGATTGGCGGGCATGGTTACTCCTTTTAGAGTCGAACCATAGAACGCGAAACTACCGATAGAATCTGTCGCAGCATTTATCTGATAGGTTTCTTCTCCACATCCGAGTGGATAATAGCAAATAGTCTTTAGGTCCTTGGAATAGAGAACTCCGTCGACCGAAGTAAACCACTCGTTTGCCGGGTCAACTGTAAATTCCTTCAGTGCAGACATATTGGTAAAAGCATTATCACCATAAAATTTTACCTTGGCAGGAAAATGGAGAGATTCAAGACCGACAAAAGCAAAACAATTAAAACCGATTGTCTCAAGTGTCGAAGGGAATTTAATGGATGTCAGACTGAAATTATTTTGGAAAGCTTGAAATCCGATTTCAGTTATTCCTTCAGGAATCTCCACAGAAATGAGCTGACGACATTCTTCAAAGGTTTGAGAAGGAAGAACCGTCAATCCAGCCGGTACCCGGGCTGTCGTAATGGCTGTGTAAGCAAACGCTCCGTTTCCAAGAAAATCAAGACGATCCGGAAGCTGAATTGATTTTAAAGCAGATGCTCCGTTGAAGCAACCGTTGCCGATAGAGCGCACACTTGAAGGCATTTCCACGGAGGTCAAACCGGTAGCATATCCAAAAGCTGCCGTACCCAATTCCTTGATTGTGGAGGGTAATTTTACTGAAGTCACTCCAGCCTCTTGCATGAACGCAAAAGCACCGATACAAGTGACTGTCCACGTTGTGTCATTGGCAACGATAGTAGATGGGATAACAATGTCTCCCTTATACGAAGTAGACGACCAAGTAACGTATACTGTCTGATCTTCCCGAGAATAAACAGAATAATCAATTCCGTCAACTAAAAAATCACTGGCGGATGCTGAAGCGATAAGTCCTGTCGCCAAAGCAAAGGTGAGGAAAAGTTTTTTCATAAAATTTCGAATAATAAATTGTGGACGTGTTTTGTGATGAGAATAGCATCAAAAACTATCATTTCTCAACACCGCGAAGTTATAATCTATATTTTCTTTTAACAAGAAAAATCCGACAAAACAAGGATTTCAGCCGACGAACCGAACGAATTGACTGATGAAGCGAAAATATTTCTTACGTTGCAATATCAGAGAGAGCTGCGAAAGCGGTCAGCCCTACCTTTGCGACAGTGAATTGGGAATCGCCGAATACCTATTGAAATAAAAGTGCAATGAGGCAAATTCGCCCGGTGAGAGGCGATGTAATAAATGGTAAGAGTCTTTGAGTTTCTAACCCTCCCTCAATTGGCAAATCGCTGAAGACCTCTAAAACTAACCCAATCTGAAGCAAAGGGCATGATGAACGATAAAAGTTCTTGTAAGGGAAAGGTCGCCACATCAAAGCGATAGTCCGCTCTCACTTGCCTGAGGCATTGTATATAATACAACAGACTCCCGGATTTTTCCGATAGTCCGCGTTAGGGATATTCGCCCTTATGGGTTGAGACTGCAGGCTCAACGGTGCAACCGCATTAGCCCGGCGGTGGTGCCGCAACGCCCTAAAATTAGAAGGAATCATTCATAATAAGAAACCTGACGACTCTTTTTTAAGACTCCTTGTCCGTTACAAGACGGACACGTTATTGTAGAAGAATATATGCCTGGACCAAATGAATTATCAACGCCACATTTAGGACAATCACTTCGGATTTTTCCACTACCCTGACAATGAAAACAATACATTTTTTCGGTATACGGAGTTCTACTTTTTACTCCGCTTAAAAAATCAAAAGGATCATTGTATTCTATATCATACTTTGTTACGGTTGTATATCCATAACCATTGCAATTAGAACAAGTATGTTCAACATAACCACCTCCATTGCATCTATCACAAGCAATGTACCCTGACCCATAACAGCGTACACACCGCTCTTCGTAATATTCTGTTCTGTATTTTAACTGTGGTGTATAGGACGGAGTATTGTGCTGTTGCTGATACGAATTAGGTTGAGATAATTGAGACGGTGGTACATATTGGTGTTGAGAGTTGTCTTGTGATTTATGGCTATTTTCAAAAGAACATTTACCCACGAAAGCAACAGCAGCAATGATAGCAATAAATACCATAATGGATTGGATACTTTCTTTATTCTTCGCCCAAACATCCTTAAGCCAAAAGAAAAGAAAGAAACCTCCCAATCCAATTAACAAGAGTATCGGAATAACAATACTTAATGTGCTCTGAGTATAATCATCTTCTAAATCACTAAATCTTCCATGGTCGGTAGGATCAGCAAATGCTGAAAACAAAGGTAAAAACACAAATATAACACAAACGAAAAATCCAATGTGTTGGCGATTTTTATAATAGATGCAAAAGATGTTCATATAAAGACTCAATGCTTAATAACAGGAACAATGGTGTCTATAAGGAGGAAATCGTCTCCATCGTTTATTACATCACTGAATTTGAGTTTTACCGAGTCTGGAGTATATTTAGAGACGATGTCTTCTTGAGAGATGAAAACGCGACAGTTATTTTCCGGGTCAAGGTGTATATCCCATATGGAGGAAGGTTCAATGAGATATTGCGCTTTACGATTTTTGTAAGTATATACGTGGTAAAGCATCCAATTTGAGGTTTCCCAAACGGTCTTATATCCCCATTCGTCTGCTCCGTCTCCGTCAAGGTCTCCCTCATTGACAAACTTAATTCGGATAGTATTGTCAATAATAATATCCTCGACTGAATGATTCTTAGCAAATACTTTCCAACGGTAGTGAAAGCCCTCATAAGTAGGGTCGGAAATTGAGTCAAACGGTTCACAAATTAGAGTATCAATTTGAGATCCGCTGAAATTTCCGACAATGGTGTCACGATACTTCTCCAAATGGTCTTCTTGAATAACCTGTTCCTTATTTTGCTGATTGCATGACAATGTAAACAGCAAAAAACAAAAAAGCGATATTATAGGAAGCGCCTTCATTTGTAGATGTTATTAGGCCAGGGCATGATATAATCCCAATTTACATTAAATGCTTGTTTGGCGAGGGTATCAGGATATGTAAATCGCACTATTTGAAGATGTACATTTACCATACCGTCTGCATCATCAAAAATCGCGTTAGCCTTTTCGATGAGTGG
>CAZNMC010000002.1:0-75252 GCA_964574285.1 uncultured Sangeribacter sp.
TACTTCTTTTGTCGTATAGCAATATTGCGAACTATTTTCAATATAGCATTGCCCTGGATCGATTCGGCTATCAATTGTCGACTTCCGAAAAGAGACATGGGATGCTCAGATCATGTCGATTTTAAGGCCGCTTCAAAAATTATTGAATTGGAAAAGGAGCGCTATTCTCAAAAAAATTTTGTTTCTCGTAATTCAGGAATCTACCGGAGTGGGGGCACACTCACAAGTGGAGTGATGTTTTCGAAAGATGTTTCTCTTTCCGACGGATTGTATTCAAGTAATACGTTGCAAATTACCGCTACATCCGGAGAAGGAAAATTTTCTGTCAAAGGGATTTGGGGGCTTTCTACTCCGGTTATGGCAGAAGTCGATGCAGAAACCGGAAGTATTTCAATTGCTTCTCAGGTGATTTTTCACAACAGTGTATATGGGGACCTTTATGTATGTCCTATTTCTGGTTCTTCTTATAATCCGAATGGAAAAATTGAAGGAAGTCTCGACAACGAAGGTAATGTTAGTTGGGGCTCCTGGGGTATTTTTGCCATATCTGGATCTTATGCCGGTTATGCAGTTAAGACATTTTCCTCAAGTCGTTGGCTTATTCCAAACGCAAGCGCTAAAACTACCGGTCCTCGCGAAGAGGATTGTATGACGTTTACCGGAGCAGTGGAGCAAGAAAACACTAATACCATTAATATTTATGGATTATTAGGATATGATAATGTAGTGGTGGGAACACTTACTCCTTCTCACACTATTTCCATTACACCCCAAAAGATATATTCTGCGCAAGTTGGAGCTGTAATGTGTTATCCGGTGGAAGAAACCACTGTAAACGGCCAGTCCGGATTAATGATTGATTATGCAGGCAATGTAAAGGGAAAAGAAACTGATAACGGATTTGAATTGCTCCCTTGGGCAGCCGCTGTAAAAGGTTATGGGACAGCTTATCTTCTTGAAAGTACTGCTTATACCTTATCCCGTCCTTTGCGTTATCCCGAGCCGATTTCTGCTGAATGGAAAGGGAAAGGTACTATTGAGGAACCATACCTTATATCCACTCCTGAAGAGTTGCTATTATTGGGTCAGAAAGTAGAAGAGGGTAATTCCTATGCTGGTTATAATTTTGCTTTAACCAAAGATATAGATATGTCTTTGGCGGATCGTGCAGTTGGCGCAATCGGCTCGGAATCAAATCCTTTCTCGGGAAGTTTCGATGGTAGGAACTTTTCTATTAATAATTTCAAGTATAATGGTTATGGAACTTCCGCAGCCGGTATTTTTGGATTTGTTTCATCTTCAGGAGTGATAAAAAATCTAAACATTAAGAATGCTAATATAACCGGTTCGGGAGCAAATGTAGCTGTTCTTTCAGGAATCCTTCAAGGGAAAGTTGAGAATGTTCATATTCTTAAATCATCGGTGTCTGTCAGTGGAGAAGCCGGGGCTGGATTGTGTGCTCAACTTGAGGGTGTGGTGAGGAATTCCAGTTTTGAAGGCACTGTTTCCGGTCCAGGATATGTTGGCGGACTGATTGCTTTTAATGGGGGTGTTGTTGAAAACTCTCATGCAACTGCTACAATATTACTCAATGGATATTATAGTACAACTTATCATAATGCCGGCGGATTGTGTGCCGTGGTCGCATCAACTGAGCTGGGTAATGGTAGAGGAGTTGTCCGCGACAGCTATTTTTCCGGGGAAGTTCGTGATCTTTCCGGAAAAGGACATATAGGAGGGTTAGCTTGTTTAGCTTCTCGAGCTACGATTGAACGTTCATTCAATGTGGGAGTTGTTGAACCATATCAATCAGGAGATGAGGAAATAAGCACGTATGCAGGCGGTCTTTGTGGATACATAACCGCCAGCTATATTAAAGATTGTTATAATGCGGGGACGGTAATTGCACAAGTAACCGGAAGTTTTCCTATGAAGGCTATAGGTGGTTTATTCGGATATATCTCTGTCACGAGAATCACTAATAGTACCGGCCAATATTTCAATTCTATTTCACGAGTGGAAAATTGTTATAATTCTGCCATGATTCTCACTCCAAATGAAAATTCCAAACAGGGTGTTTATGGACGCACATGGGATGGTAGTGAAGAAGAGCTTGAAGCTGCAATTTTCACCAATGTTTATTCTGATAATCAAGTCTTTCATGGCGACACTTCTTCATTCGGACGCACAACTCGCTATCTCACGGCATCAACACTTCCTGCCGGGTTCTCTTCCGACGTTTGGACGGCTACATCAACTCAATATCCTCTATTAAGGTCTACCGCTACAACTGATGCGGCGTTGTTATCCGGAGCAAGTATAATAACCTCTACCAACCAATGGATTGGCAAAATAAAAACCGGGGCTCAACTTAATCGTAGAGGTAGTGTAACTTGGGGCCTAATGGATAATTCGGGTAACATTTCCGATCACACTGCAAACGCAGAGATTATGGGGGCAGCGTTGAAAGTTGGGAATGATTATTCCAATGAAGTTCTGATTGCCTATACCGGTGATGGAGGAATGAAAATGTATCGTCTTGGTTTGGTGCCGGATGGAATGTATGATGGTCAGGGAACTTCAGCATCTCCTTATCTTTTGAAAACTGTTAGTGACTGGTCGAATCTTGACCGGGCTGTTCGGGTTTTTGGTCAAGGACATGAAGATGACTATTTTAAAATGGCAAATGACATAGATTTTGCTGGATCTGCGTTTCGCGGAGTCGGTGCTTCCAATACTGTCAACTCTTTTGATGGAATTCTTGATGGCGAAGGTCACTCAGTGCATCATTTAACTATCAATGCAGCTAATGTCGACGCGAATAATGTTTTACAGTCGACGGGTAGTTATTGGCATGGTGGTCTGTTCTCTCTTATCGGTACAAAAGGATTAGTGAAAAATCTTTCCATTGCATCCGATGCAAATATTAAAGTCTATCATTATGGCGCATCGGTTGTTGGCCAACTACTTGGCACGGTGGAGAATTGTCGAAATTATGCCCCGATTGTGGGCTATGGAGCGTATGCCGGTGGTATTGCCGGAGTTGTTCGCGACATGGGCTTGGTTCGCAGCTGCTATAATGGCGGTGTAATCTCATTGGCTCCAAGTATTGGACAAGGTGTTGCCGGTATAGCGGGATATAATATTGGAACTATTTTAAATTCCCAAAACGACGGGGAAATTGTTCTTGATAAGTCCGGAAAGAATTCTGCCGCCGGTATTGCTGCGTATAATTCCGGCAGCGTGATTGGATGTGTTAATACCGCAGATATTTCAGGACCTGCTTATGTGGGTGGAATTATTGGGTATAATACTTCGCTCAATGGTGCCGGTATTATCAACAAAAATATAAATCACGGACTCGCATCCCTTTCCACTGATGGAATCACGGTGGGTGCTATTATTGGCGAATCAAACGGAATCAAGGAAGCTGTAGGCAACTGGTATGATGCTTCAGTCAATGTTGATGGGGGAGTGGCCGGTGCCGGACATCCCGGAATGAAAGGAGTTCCCACTTCCATACTTGTTTCCGGCTCAAGTCTTGATGGGCTTGAAAATGAGATGATCGATTATCAGACCGGAAAATATCCGGTTCTTATGGAATTTAAAACTGAACCAATTAGTTTAAACCGTCGGTCAATCTATATTAATTTTGATGACACTCAAGTCCGTAATAACATGAAGAAGAGTGTTTCTTTAGTATCTCCCGAAGGTATAAACTGGAATATTGAACCGATTTCTAATTCCTACTTTACGATAAAGGATAATCAGCTTTCCGTTGTAATTCCTTCGGGGATGGATATGGGTAAAGCTACAATTGTGGCATCGTCGGGTGACAAGGTTTATAAAAGTTTTGATTTGAAAGCTCTACCGGTATACCTGACAGGAGAAGGAACAGAAGAAGCTCCCTATCTCATCAATAATGTAGACGATTTTACTAAACTTGCTACCTTTGTCAACACAACTGGAAATGATTATAAGGGTGTCTCATTCCGGTTGATGAATAATTTGGATTTTTCGGGAGAAACGTTGCCGATGATTGCCGGTGCGCCTACGACTCGCGATAATGTAGTCAAATTCCAAGGCAAGTTTGATGGTAATGGCAAAGCAATAAGTAATTTTAAAGTTGAATACGACAATCACACGACTGCAATTTATTCAGGAGGCGATCGGTTGGCTATTTTCGGCACTCTTGGTGAAGCAGGAGAGGTCAAAAACCTGATATCTGCCGGAAGTTTCTCTGGTTTGAGATATGTGGCTGGAATTGTTGGTGTGCTCTACGGAAAAATAGATAATTGCGTTAATCAAAGTTCCGTTAATGGAACCATGTCGGCCGGCAGTGGTGGTTTGGCCGGAATGGCATGTGCCGGCGCTATCGTCTCTAATTCTATAAACAAAGGTGTTGTAAGAGTTGAAAGCGTTTATGGAGGAGGTGGTATTGTTGGAGAAACGGAAGAGGATGTCCTTATTGACAAGTGTACCAATGAAGGAGATGTGATAGGCTCAAAGGCAGCGAAGTATATTGGTGGCATCGTGGGACGAGCTTCGGGGACTATTCGCAATTGCCTGAATTCCGGGAAGCTGGTTTCGGAAGCCATATTTTCAACTTCTCCTATGACCTTTTTTGGTGGTATCGTAGGTGGAGCAGCCGGAAGAGCATTGGAATTAAAGAGTTGCCGAAACATTGCCGATATCAATTTACCCAATCAGACATCGGTCGGTGGTATTTATGGTGGTTCAACTTATGCTCGGTCGGAGACGGATTATCTCCGCATAGATAGCTGTGTGAATAGTGGTAATGTTGTAGCATTAGGAATAGTGGGGGGCGTAGCTGGATTTGTTCCTTCTGGAACTGCGATTTTTGATTCGTCCAATGAAGGAAATGTAAAAACGGTCTACAATGGTAGTTCTTACACTTCGGCCGGTTCTGCTATGCAAGGCACAACTCAAGGTTATACCGGAGGCTTTGCCGGATACGTTAATTCATTGGAGACAACAGGTGGTACCATTACTCAAATAGTTAGATGCAGCAATTCAGGTACAGTCGAAAGCGGAATGGCATATGTCGGTGGCTTTGCAGCCTATTTGTCAAGTGGTGGAATAATTGAAAGTTGTTATAATGAAGGGCCTGTAATTTCGACTTCTCTTAAGCCGGCAGTAGGTGGTGCTTTTTCGTCCTACCAAGTGGGTGGTTTTATCGGTAATCTTTCCGGCAAAGTGTTACGATCATGGAATGCTGGCAAAGTGACTGCCAACGGACATGACATTGGAGGTTTTGTTGGTCTTCAAAGTTCAAAATCGGAAGTAAACGGTTGCGTGAATATCGGAGATGTGGAGGTATCCTCTTCGGCTGCTAATTCTTCGATTTCGTTCCACCCCATTGGAGGAGGATTAATTGGGAGAGCAAATGGCTCAAAAACAACAAATGTAATCAATTTTGGTAATGTAACTTCCCCGGATAGAGCAGCGGGATTAGTCTCCATGCTTTTCCCGGGCTCTCCTCAGACAGAATTGATGAATGGTTATAATTATGCAAAAGTGGTTAATACTGCATCGGGAGCTTCCTATATTTCCAATATTGGCAATTTCAGAGATGAGAATATGCCGTTAATTTCCAACATTTATTATGTGAAGGATCAAAATCCCAATATTGGTCAGAATAGAGTTGATGCGTGTTCCGGTGTTACTGCAGTTGATGCTGAATCTCTCCGGCAGATGGAGCTGGGAGATGAATTTATAGCCGGTAAAGCAGGTCTCCCGATGGTTAAGAATCTCTTTAATGCTTCTCAGGTACATTTCTGTGCGGCAGGAATTTCATTTTCGGTGGAAAATGACAATGAATCTAATGTCAATGGGAATATAAATATTACTGATTTACCTGACCTGATTTGGTCCTCGTCGGATGGAATAGAAATAGTGGGTTCAATAGCGCTTCCCAGAAAGACGGGTACCCAATGGATTAAGGTCTCAACGGCTGATGGAAAGAGTGAGCGAATATTTAATCTAATGGTAAAAACGGTTAATACTGCTGTTATGCCGACCTCCATATCTTTCGATCGAACTGAAATTGAGGCTGGAATAGATGATGAAATTACCCTTAATGTCACCCTTACTCCGGATAATATTACCGAAGTGGAAAGAACACTTGTTTGGACATCGTCGGATCTGGATGTCGCAACTGTTGAAAATGGACTTGTAAGATGTAAAACTCCCGGGTGTGTGGTCATCACGGCTACTACCGTTAATAACATCTCCGCCCAATGCCTTGTTACTGTTAGTGAAATTTTACCGATTAATTTGACTTTGTCGGAACACAATCATTCCGGTCATGTCGGGGAAGTATTTAAACTTGAAGTTGAATTTGCCCCTTCAAACTGCACTGCTCGCAATCTTCATTGGTCAAGTGACAACAATGGAGTTTGTATGGTAGATGAAAATGGATATGTGACTATGACAGGTGTAGGAGAAGCATATGTTACTGCCACTACTGTTAATGGGATAGAGGATACCTGTATGGTGAGTGGTTTGGCTGGTGTTGAAGGAGTGATGATTGACGGCAAGGAAGTTGAAAGAGTGGAAATATATTCTTTGGATGGAACACGTATTTATTCAACGTCTAACCATGAAATTTGCGTATTGAAGTATATTTTTACTGATGGCACAGTAAAAGTTAGCAAAAGAATTCAGACTTCTCGTAAATAAACTTTATAATTACTGATAGAAAAACTCGGATGAGAAATTCTCTGTCCGAGTTTTTATTTTTTATCTTTTTGTAGAATGGACTTCAAACGAAATTATTTTCTCTTACGTTATATTTTCAAAAGTATCTCATAGAGCTATGGAGGAATTTGACTTACAATCGCTTTTATTTGGCAGTTCTGATGGTCAAAATATGGAAATAAAGAAGGGAGACCTTCTGATTTCGGAGCCACTCATGGAAGAATCCATTTTTAAACGCTCGGTTATTTTAATGCTTACCGTATCGGAAAAGAATGGGTGTATGGGGCTTGTACTGAACCATTTAATCCCCTATTATCTTTCTGATATTCTCCCTGATATAAAATTTGGCAAGGACATCCCGCTATTTGCGGGTGGCCCTGTCGACCTGGAGCGATTGTTTATTCTTCATACCCTTGGCGATTCAGTTTTTAGAGGATCGCAAGAATTATTGCCCGGCATTTATATAGGAGCCACGCTAAAAGATGTGGTAAATTACATTAATGAAGGTGGAGAAATTGAGGGAAAGCTCAGATTCTTTTTAGGTTATAGTGGTTGGAACCCGAATCAACTTGAGAGCGAGGTATTAAACAACTTTTGGGTTGTCAAATCAGATTCTCATTCAGACAATCTTTTTTATGGCCATGGAGATAGGTATTGGCGACGAGAAGTAAAACACCTTGGCAGGGCTTATCGAAGTTGGCTAACAATACCATCGGATTCATCAATGAATTGAAAAACTAACGAATGAAAAGCATTTCACGGTATTTGGGAAGAGGCCAAATTTCATTATCTACCATTAATTCGAGTTTATCAATATGTTTTCGGATTTTATTCATCAATGGAACAACCGTATCGTGATAAGCAATTGCCTTCTCACGCTCTGAGGAGATATTATTAGCTTTTTTTCGAGTTTCTACCAGTTGATGAGTAAGATTGCGCACCTCTTCAGTATGGTGTGCCATTTTTTCAATAGTTTCTAAATCTGCCGATGCAATAGAATGTGCTTTTTCTTCAGAAAAGATACTTCTGATTTTATATATATTATCAAGCAACCGACTTTGATAAATTGAAGTAGCAGGGAGGATATGATTAATGGCTAAGTCTCCCAAAACTCTTGCTTCAATCTGTACTTTTTTAGTGTACATTTCCCATTTTACTTCGTTGCGAGCATGTAGTTCGACTGGGGAGAATACCCCCGTGGCCCCAAATATTTCAATAGAAGATGGAAGGAGATAGGCATCGTACATGAGAGGGACAGAATCTTCAGTGTCAAGTCCCCGTTTGGCAGCTTCGGCTTTCCATTCGTCGCTATAACCATTACCATCAAAATGAATGGCTTCCGAAAGATGAATAAGATCTATTGTTTCTTCAAAGATTGCTTGATAGATGTCTTCACCATTGTTTACTCTTTGGTCAATTTTATCGGCGAATTTGTTGAGTTGATATGCAACTGCAGTGTTGAGAGCAATCATGGCGGAAGCGCAATTGGCTGATGAGCCTACTGCCCTGAATTCAAACCGATTTCCGGTGAAAGCAAAAGGGCTTGTGCGATTTCGATCAGTGTTATCGATTTGCAAATCCGGAATTTGAGACAGATTAAGATTTATACCCTCTTTATTGGAATTCATCAAAGCTTCTGCATAATTTTCAGTATTTTTTATATGGGCGAAAATCTCCGAAATACTTTTTCCAATAAAAATAGAAATAATTGCAGGAGGAGCTTCATTTGCTCCTAACCGATGTGCATTTGTAGCAGATGCAATAGACGCTTTCAAAAGTGCGTTGTGTTCATGAACAGCCCGCATGACATTCGCAAGGAATGCGATAAATCGTAAATTTTGGTTAATTGTTTTACCTGGGGAAAAGAGCATCTCTCCGTCGTTAGTGCCTAAACTCCAGTTGTTATGTTTTCCTGACCCGTTAATCCCGTCAAATGGTTTTTCATGAAGTAATACTCTGAAATTATGTCGACGGGCGACTTCATTCATGACCGACATCAAAAGAAGATTGTGGTCGTTTGCAAGATTAGTTTCTTCAAAAATTGGAGCCAGCTCAAATTGATTTGGAGCAACCTCATTATGTCGCGTTTTAGCTGGAATACCTAATTTATGGCATTCAATTTCAAGATCAAGCATGAAGGCTTCCACCCGGCTTGGAATAGCTCCGAAGTAATGGTCTTCAAGTTGTTGGTTTTTTGCCGACTCATGTCCCAAAAGAGTTCTTCCAGTCATGACCAAGTCCGGCCGCGCTGAGTATAGAGCCTCATCTACAAGAAAATATTCTTGCTCCCAACCGAGAAAGCTGTTAACATGAGTAGTGTTCGGATTGAAGAATTTCGCAACACGTGTGGCCGCTTTGTCAATGGCATTTAAAGCACGTAGTAGGGGTGTTTTATAGTCAAGACTCTCGCCCGTATATGAAATGAAGACAGTAGGAATACAAAGGGTTTTATCAAGGATAAAAGCGGGGGAAGAAATATCCCATGCAGAATATCCGCGAGCTTCAAAAGTGTTTCTAATCCCTCCGTTTGGAAAACTGGATGCGTCCGGTTCTTGCTGTACAAGGAGTTTTCCGGTAAAATTTTCCACAACGCCTCCTTTACCATCGTGTTCGATAAAAGAATCGTGTTTTTCAGCTGTTCCGTCGGTAAGAGGATGAAACCAATGCGTATAGTGTCGGGCGCCGCAATCAATAGCCCAGCGTTTCATGCCCTCAGCCACACTGTCCGCCACTTCCCGAGATAGAGGTTTCTTGGAATCAATAGCTTCTACTAATGCTTCAAAAGTGGGTCGAGGAAGATATTCAAACATTTTTTGACGATTGAATACTTGGGAAGCATAATATTTTTCAGGGCGAGCCTTTGGAATGGTCACGGGAACTGCTTTGCGCGAAGAGGCTTCCTCCACACATTTAAATCTAAGACGGGACATTTTCAGAAAATTTAGAAGTATAAAAAGCTATATTAAATCATTTTTATTGAAAAAGAAATTCTCCTTGACCAATCAATGCGGTTTCTCCGGTAAGTAAAAAATTCCCGGAATCGGTGTCGCGTGTGACTGATAAAGTTCCTCCTTTTAGCCGGATGGAAACTACGGGGTCTTTTTCTCCACGTAACCAGGCGGCTGCCGCAATGGCACAGGCTCCGGTTCCACTTGCTAAAGTTTCTCCAATGTTTTCTTCCCAAATTCTGCCTTCATATATTCCGCTTCCTAATTTTCGTGCAAATTCAATAGAGGCAATATAAGGCCATCGTGAATTTTTTGAAAGAAGTGGAGCATGAGTGTTAAAAAATGAGTCAGAAAAATCATCGGTAAAGACTACGCCATGAGGAGCACCCATAGAGACAGGGAAAATAGTGAAGGCATTTTCACCGGCCGACATAATAACTCGACCGAATTCATCGCGTGTAGGTGGGAGAGTGGTTGCATTAAAATCGGGACGACGCATATCAACTGTCACCACCGCATTCAATCCTGTATAAGAATCAATTGTAATCCTATGAAGTCCTACCGGACTTTCTACAGTCATAAATTTAGAGTCAGAGAGTCCAATCATTCGTATAAATAGGGCGGCACAGCGCAGTGAATTGCCATAAAAACGTGCTTTTTCTCCCTCAGGAGTATAAAGATCAATTCGGGCTGTAGCATCCTGTGACCGAGAAATTAGGACTAATCCATCCGCGCCCATTCCAAAGTGAGGATTGGTGATTGCGCGCGCAAGCTCGGGTAGACTGAAAGTCGGTACCTCCCGTGTAGCATCGAGAAATATAAAACCGTTTCCAGCACCGTCTATTTTTGTAAATTGAATGAACTGACCCATTTGATTAACCGTAGCGTGAGATTTTTTTAAGTTGAGAAGGATTGATAATTTTTATTCTTCGCCCATCTACAAGAATAAGTTTTTCATCGACAAAAGTGCCCAAAGTCCTTGTGGCATTTGAGGATGTCATATTAGAAAGACTGGCTAAATCCTCTCGACTCATACATATTTTAAGAGTTGCCTCATCGTCTTCTAAACCATAGTTATCCGCTAATAGCAAAAGTGCTTCAGCCAGGCGACCGCGAATATGTTTTTGAGTGAGAGTTACAATTTTATTGTCGCTTCCTCCAAGATTTCGTGATAGTTCGTAAATGAAATATCGTGCTAAAGCATTGTTTTCTCTAAGTAGTTGCTCGACTACTGTCATGGGAATGCATCCTACTACACTTGGCTCAAAAGCAGCAGCTGAGGTAGTATAATTTTCACCGGCAAAATAAGCGCGATATCCAAAATATTGAACCGGGCGGTAAAGTCGAATAATCTGGACCCGATCGCCTACACCGCTCTTAAAAGTTTTAACCTTTCCTTCGAGAAGCACGAGCAAGCTTTCAGGAGTTTCTCCTCCGCCGTATATAAGTTGATTTTTTTTAAAGGAGTGGAGCGAAAAATGACGAGCGACCAAATTACGTTGTTCTGGAAGGAGAACATCCCATAGTTGAGTCATCTTGTTAGAAAGAATCTGCTCAATGTCAGTGTCCTTTTTCATTAACTTTGAATTTATTCTTACCTATAGAAATCTTATCTATTGGACTCTTATACGACTCCAAGACGGATATAATGCTGTTATAGAACACAAATTTACAACATATTTTTATAACAGCAAAATTTAATAAGCCGGATTCCCATACTTAATGTCAGTCTAAGATTTTGTGTTTTTCAACTGAGACCCTATAGAATAAAACTGTTTAGAATTTGACATTTTCAAGACATGACCACAGTTTTCTTAATTGATTTGATAGGAATGTTTTTTAGAGGAGGCTTTTGGTGTATAGAATAGTAAAATAATTCGTAAATTTGCAGTCAAATAGTTTTGTTCTTTAAGAACGCATAAAAAACTTTAGCATAATTTAAATTTTCACATAATGAATCTCTCATTATTGACTATATTGTTGCTGGTTATTTCCAATGTTTTCATGACGGTTGCATGGTATGGTCATTTAAAATTCCAATCATTAAATTTTGCAAAAGATTGGCCGTTGTTTGTAGTTATTCTCATTTCGTGGGGTATAGCGCTTATTGAATATTGTTTTATGATTCCGGCTAATAAAATTGGCTATCACGGTAACGGAGGCCCCTTTTCATTGATGCAGTTGAAGGTGCTTCAAGAAGTAATCACGTTAGCAGTATTTACTATTATGACAATGTTTTTCTTCTCAGATGAAAAATTTCATTGGAATCATTTAGCAGCCTTTGTGTGTTTGATTGCAGCTGTGTATTTTGTCTTCATGCCAAGCAAGTAATTTTAAAATAATGACTTCACTTAATATTCCCTTTCATTTCGCTCCCGTTCAAGGCCACACAGATCATGCCTATAGGATGTTGCACGCTCAAGTATATCCGGGTATTGAAAAATATTATACTCCTTTTATTCGAGCTGAGAAAGGGTTACCACGCCGTAAGGATATAGTGGACTTGACGGCTGATTTTAATAGTTCTGTCCCTACTATTCCTCAAGTTATTTTTCGGAATAAGGAGGAATTAGAATGTTTAATTAAAGCTTTGGTTGAAGAGAAGACTCAATTCATAGATCTTAATATGGGTTGTCCGTTCCCACTACAGACAGCTCGCGGGAGAGGGGCGGCCGCCATTGGAAATGCGAGTTTGATTTCGGATACGGCTGAAGTTTTAAAAAAATATCCGACTATTAATTTTTCCTTGAAAATGCGGCTTGGTATGAATCTTCCAAATGAATGGAAAGAGTCTTTGGATATTCTGAATAGCATGCCCTTAACACACATTACAGTTCATCCTCGGATAGCTCGTCAGCAATATAAGGGTGAGATTGATTTCCAATCATTTGAAGAGATAATTTCCTTAATTCAACATCCTGTAATATATAACGGTGATATTCGGATACCAGAAGATGTAGAAGCCATTATTAATAAATATCCGACTGTCGCCGGAATTATGATAGGAAGAGGTTTACTTGGACGGCCATCGTTGGTTTCTGAACTTATAGAGGGACGGACATGGACAAAAGATGAGAGAATTGAAAAAATGCTCTTCTTTCATGAAAGGCTATTTGAATATTATAGTGGCGTGCTGCAGGGGGATGTCCAATTGCTTTCTAAGATATCTCCTTTTTGGGAATATGCGGAAGAGGAAATTGGTCGAAAGGCCTGGAAGCAAATAAAAAAAGCATCTTCAATTCCAAAATATCTTACAGCGATTGCGAAAATAGATAATTAGGAAAAAAAGGAGAGGGAAAATAATATGATACATTCCATATTATTTTCCCTCCAGTAATTTTTTCTGGTTAATTATTTTTCAAGAAGTTCATTGATGGCGACATTAAATGGTTCTTTGCCAATGAAACCTTGTGTTCGATTTAATTCTTTCCCAGCAGCATCAAAGTATATAATTGTAGGGACAGCACTAATTCTATATTTCTCTGATAATTTAGGGAAGGAGTCCACATCAACAGTAATAAAGTCGACTTTGCCGGCATATTCTTTTTGAGCTTCTTTAAAAATAGGTTTAAATTGCTGACATGGTCCACACCATACGGCGGAGAAGTCCACAATTGTAGGTAATCCTTTTTGAGATTTAAAACCGGCTTTTATAATTTCATCTTCATTAAGGTTGACCGGTTTAATTTCATCATTCACTCCTTGAGGAGCTTCAGTGACTTCGGTGGAATCACTTGAATAAGCCAATTTATCTTTTTGGTTATTTACACAGGATGTCAAGAGTAATAATGTAGAAGAAAATAGAAGTATTAACCTTTTCATAATATTGAATTTATAATGTGATTTTTAAAATTTTACTTTAATCATTAAAATTTACTTTAATATTGAGTCGAAAAATTAAAGTAAATGTTTAAGTTATATAATTTATATTTAAAACAAATCAGCCGAGGATCGGGTTCGCTTCAAAAGGAAGAGAATTGCCGCCTCGGCTAATTTGTTTTTATGGAGCAAAGATCAATTTATATCTTTATCGTGTTCTAAGAGCAGGGTCATGGAGGGACGATCACATATTTCCGGAGGGCCGAAATATTGAATTGGACCGGGATATTGATACAAAGTGTTGAGGGCAATTGTTTCCCGCATTGAAGCAAATTTGAGATATGGTCGCCCGTTTAGATTTACAAGAGCTTTTTTGATGACCGGTTTGTCTTGACCATTTCGTCGCTCGACGTTCATCATCATTGTGATTGGAATACCACCGGCAATCCAGTTTTCAGTTTTATCTGTCAAATTACGCACGGAACTCATATAGCCTGTAAGACCGGCATTTATTAGCATAGCTGCGTTGTAGCCCAAAGCATAGGTGTAGTCTGCATCAAAGTTTGTGGGATCAGCACATCTACCCTCATATCCAAAGAAATGATGTTGAGCTGCGAATTTTCCTGAATACTCACCTTCAGCAGCCATTTCTTCTAGTCGCTTTGCAACCATTTCGGAAATTAGGCTCTCAGTCTCGATGAGAGAAACTTGGACATTCCCGTGACTATCTCGATCCAAACTGAGCTGAAGGGCAATATGCTTAGGCAGACTCTTGTATAATTCTGCATTTACTCCAGTCAAGTGAGAATGGATGGCCATAAGTTTATCCATTTCTTCAAGCCCTTCAAGTTCGGATGCATATTCCACTAAGACATCGTTTAATTCGGAGATAAGCTTTTTCATTGAGGGTATAAACTCAATCAAGCCTTCCGGCACTAAAACCGTTCCAAAATTCCAACCAAGCTTAGCTCGTTCTGCAATCACATAACAAATGTAACTGACAATATTGTCCAATGTCATGCGCTTTGCTTGTACTTCTTCCGATATAATGCAAACGTTTGGTTGGGTTTCCAATGCACATTCCAAGGCAATATGAGAAGCAGAGCGCCCCATTAATTTTATAAAATGGTAATATTTTTTTGCAGAGTTGCAATCTCGTTGAATATTTCCAATTACCTCGGAATAAACTTTGCATGCGGTGTCGAAACCGAAAGAAGTCTCAATCCATTCATTTTTCAAATCCCCATCAATAGTTTTGGGAACACCGATGACTTGAATTTCAGCTCCTTTTGACTTATAATATTCAGCTAAAACAGCTGCATTCGTATTAGAGTCATCACCGCCAATAATAACTAACGCTTTGATATTAAGTTCTTTTAGAATTTTTAATCCGGCATCAAATTGATCGGGATATTCGAGCTTGGTGCGTCCGGAACCAATAATATCAAATCCTCCGGTGTTTCGATATTCTTTTATATATCCGGCGGTGAGTTCCATATATTGATGGTTGATAAAACCAGCGGGACCCATCAGGAAACCATATAGGCGACATTCTTTATTGAGAGATTTTATTCCATCAAAAATGCCACTAACGACATTGTGCCCGCCGGGAGCTTGACCTCCGGATAAAATAATTCCCACATTGAAGGGCTCTTCCAGTCGTTCTGGATTTTCTTCTCTTTCAAATTCCACTACTGGCAGCCCATAAGTATTGGGAAATAACTCTTTTATTGTTTCCTGATCTCCAACAGATTGGGTAGCTGCCCCAATTTTCAGTTTAACAGGACCTTGGAGAGCAGAGGGGAGTTTAGGTTGATATTCTGCCCTCACTCGTTGAAACGCACTTTTTTTCATGCTATTACCTAATTTTTTACCTTTCTATTTTATTCCACAGCCAGTTAAGCTGTTTGTGGGGGATTATATAGTTAAGCTTTCTACATTCAGCTCAATATTAAATTTGACTGAATCTGATTGCAAAGTTAACTTTTTATCATTGAATCGCCAAAAATCAATGTGTATAAATTTTGTTACATTTTAACAACAATAAAATGCTGTAAATTGTAGTTTTTTTAATGTTAAATTGTCTAACTTAGAAAATAATCTATTATTGTTTATATATGAAAAGAATTTTTTTAACTCTTGGAGTTGTAATTTGTGCTTTAGGTAGTTTATCCGCTCAGGTCTTCTACAAAGTAAGTGGTAACGGCTTGGAAAATCCTTCATGGATTTTCGGTACTCATCATCTTGCTCCCCTAAGTATTTTAGATTCCATTCCTTCGGCAAAGGATGCCTTAAATAATTCTCAAACTGTGGTTGGCGAAATAGATATGACCATGGGACAGATGGCACTTGCGAGTGCTCTTCAACCCTTTATGATGGCACCTTCTGATTCTACTTTAACCAAGATTATTAAGCCTGAAGATTTCGCAAGAATATCCAAAAAATTTACAAAATATGCCCCGATGCCCGGTATGACTTTGGAGGCCTTTGACCCGATGCGCCCAATGGTGGTTTCTTCGATGGTTTCAATTGGTATTATCAGCGAGTTAATGCCCGGTTATAATCCTCAGGAACAACTTGACACCTACTTTCAAACGACAGCAAAAAATGCTAACAAGAAAGTAAAGGGTCTTGAAACTCCGGAGATGCAAGGAAAATTACTGTATACTACTACGCCAATCACTAAGCAGGCTTCCGATTTAGTTGATTTGCTGGATAATACTGAAAAGGTCGCTACACAGGCAAAGGTCTTGAATTCCAGTTATATGGCACAAGACATAGACAATTTGCTAAAATTAACTGAGGGTGAAGACAGTGATCCTCAATTTATGGAAGCTCTGCTTGATCGCCGAAATGCTGATTGGTTGACTAAGCTTCCTGAAATTCTTAAAAATGGGAATAATTTCATAGCTGTCGGTGCTCTTCATTTAGTTGGAGATAAGGGAATCATAGAGGGACTGCGTAAGCTGGGTTATACAGTAGAACCTATTTTTAAATAATCTTACGCACAAATTAATTCTATAATAACTCCGCTCAGAGGTTTAATACTTATGAGCGGAGTTATTAAGTTTTTTTGATGGAGGGATAAGGTTAAATGATTCCTCTAATTTGATCAAGTGATGAAATAGAATGTCGGTTGCAATAGTCTGTGATTTCGTCAATCACTTGAGTAGTTGCGCGTGGATTTACAAAATTAGCGGTACCAATTTCTATGGCAGACGCTCCGGCCATAATGAATTCTAAAGCATCTTGTCCACACATAATTCCACCCAAGCCGATAACCGGAATTTGGATGGCTTTTGCTACTTGCCAAACCATACGAACGGCAATTGGACGAATACATGGTCCGGATAAGCCTCCAGTGACAGTACTTAGTTTCGGTCGGCGACGTTCTACATCAATTGCCATTCCCAGAAACGTATTAACCAATGAAACAGAATCAGCACCGGCTCCTTCAACTGCACGGGCTATTTCTGCAATGTCTGTAACATTAGGTGAAAGCTTGACACATAAATGACGATGCCATGTTTTGCGAGCTGAGCGAGTTATTAATTCTGCACCTGCACACGTTGTTCCAAAAGCCATCCCACCTTGTTTGACGTTTGGACAAGAAATATTTATTTCAACTGCCGAGATTCTTTCCAATGGCTCTAACCGTCGGCAGACTTCAGCATAATCTTCCGGAGATGATCCACTTACGTTTACTATTAGGGGAGTATCTAAATCCTTAATTTCGTGATAAATATGATTAATAAACCAATCAATCCCCTTATTTTGAAGTCCTACGGCATTCAACATTCCCGATGGAGTTTCTGCCATCCGTGGATATGGATTCCCTTCACGATGGTTCAAAGTCGTTCCTTTAACGATTATTCCTCCTAAACGGTGAAGGTCAACCAAATCAGCAAATTCCGGGCCATATCCAAAAGTTCCGGATGCTGTTAAAACGGGATTTTTAAGTTTTAGCCCATTTCCTAAGTCGCAACTAAGATCTATCATGTTGGTTACCATTTAAGTTTTTTGATATTAATAACCGGACCATCTTTGCAGACACAGATGTGTCCGTCTTCAGTGTTTTCAACGCAACAGAGACATGCTCCGAGTCCACAAGCCATCATGTTTTCCAGACTTACTTCACATTCAATCGAACGATTTGTGGCCCATTTTGCAACTGCTTTCATCATTGGGAGGGGGCCACAGCAATATATTTTTGAAGGTTCCACTTCAAGAATCGGATGAGATGTTATAAGTCCTTTATGGCCGAGTGTCCCATCGTCTGTGGTTATATATACCGAACCATATTTTTCTAATTCATCTTCGAGAATTAGTCTTTTGGCTGTAATCGCACCAAGCAATATTGTAGGTGAAATATTGCGTTCCTTCAATTTGCGAGCAAGAAATAACATGGGTGCAATCCCGATACCACCGGCTATCAGGAGTGGAGAATCTCCGGCGTCATCTAAATCAAATCCTCGTCCGAGCGGAAGAAGAATATTGAAAATGTCATTGAGGTGAGCGTTGCAAAGAGAATGAGTAGCTGAGCCGGCATCTTTAATAAATAGGGTTAGTTGGGGTTCTTCAACTTGAACTTCACAAATTGAGATAGGCCGGCGAAGAAATGTTGGATGCGATTGAGGCACATGAATGTTTACAAATTGTCCCGGAGCTGCATGGCTTAACGCTTTTTGACCTTCTTTCGAATCAAGAGGTTTCAACGATAACATAGCATCTCCTGCGGGAGTATGTTTGATATCGGTCAGTATAAAGTCAAGAAGAAACTTCATTGGTTTATCTTTGAATAAGATTTTTGGGAATGTATTAATCTGAAAAACGTTTGTCCTGTTCTCTTTTGGAGAATGCACGAAGCAGATGACTCATTTCTGATTTAACTTGTTCGAGTCTATTGATTATTTCCATATCGTGGCTGACATTGCTTTTGTTGACTCTCATTTGCTCTTTTGCAGCGTCAAGTTTTAGCCCTTTGACTTTGACAAGGTAATGAATCATTCGAATTTTTTCGATATCAGAAGGGGTGTAATAGCGAATATTGCTCAATCCACGTTTTGGTGCAATGTCGGGAAATTCCGACTCCCAGTATCGTAGGGCTGAAGGAGCCACCCCAATCATTTCAGCTACTTCTTTAATTCTGTAAAACTGTTTGTCGATATTTTCCATAATTTAAGTAAAAATTGTCAGTCCATCACATGACCTGCATTTTCTGCCAGATGAATCATCTGGTCATATTCTTCAGGAGTGATATCCATAAAATAATAGTTAATGGGATTCTGAGGTTCATCTTTAAAACGGACTTCATAGTGAAGATGTGGACCGGTCGATTTACCGGTAGAACCGACCTCTCCAATTTTTTCTCCCCGTCGCACCATCTGACCATCTTTGACAAGAATTTTGGAAAGATGACCGTATCTGGTAAGATAATTATAACCGTGTTCTATATCTATGCAGTTTCCATATCCACCCTTCCAATCGGCATGAGATATTCGCCCATCAGCTGTCGCATAGACCGCTGTTCCTTGCTGGGCGGCAAAATCGAGCCCCGCATGAAAAGCAGAAGATCCATAAACCGGATCGCGTCTGTAGCCATATCCCGAGGACATGGTGTAGTCTTCTATATTTATAGGAAGTACTGATGGAATATGATTGATTTTATCTTGCTGTTTGCCGGCCATAGCTTTTAGCTCATCAAAGGATAGGGACTGAGCATACAGACTTCGGTCAAACAGATCGAGTCGATGTGTAAGTTCTTTTATCAGTTTTGAATCTGATTGACCTTTTAGTTCGCTATATCGAAAATCGTTTTCAAGTCCGGCAAGACGTTGTCCTCGACTTAAAGGATCCATCTGCATCATCACCCTATAAAAATTATCATCCCGACTCTGTATATTGCGCATCACTTTAAGTGAGTTCTCAAGTCGACGGCTTAGAATATTATATTGAGTTTTAAGTTGTCGGTTTTCGGTTCGAAGATTTCTTTCGGTCGGCGTATCATAGCAGAGATAAACTATTGTTATCACTCCGGCTGCAATCAGCAGACCGCAGACTAATATTTTTGTCAATCCCAGCAATTTGTCTTTTATTGAGGGATAGACGCGTTCATAATTGTCGGTTTCCGGATTATATTTATAGTAGACTTGCTTCACTGGGTTCCACAGCCTCTATATTGGGGCTTATAAGTTGCAAAATTACGGTTTTCTTACTAAATTTGCAAATCATTAACAGACGTGGCACGGTTGTCGCCATCTTATTTTTTAAATGCAATCTTATGACTTCTACAGAGATAAGAGAAACCTTTAAAGAGTTCTTTAAATCAAAAGGTCACAAAATAGTTCATTCGGCGCCAATGGTCATCAAGGACGATCCGACTTTGATGTTTACTAATGCCGGAATGAATCAATTTAAAGACATCATTTTAGGTAATCGCAAACCAGATTCTACACGGGTGGCTGATAGTCAGAAATGTTTGCGCGTCAGTGGCAAACACAATGATTTGGAAGAAGTGGGCCATGATACTTACCATCATACCATGTTTGAAATGCTTGGTAATTGGTCATTTGGCGACTATTTTAAAAAGGAAGCAATTGATTGGGCATGGGAGTTTTTAACAGAGGTTGTAAAATTAAACCCAGACAGACTCTACGCAACGGTGTTCGAAGGAGATCCTTCCGATTCTTTAGAACGAGATAATGAAGCGGCAGCCATTTGGGAAACTCATCTTCCAAAAAGTCATATTCTCAATGGAAATAAGCATGACAATTTCTGGGAAATGGGTGAAACAGGTCCATGTGGTCCTTGTTCGGAAATTCATATTGATTTACGCGAAGACGAGGAACGGGAACGAATCCCCGGTTCATCATTAGTGAACAAAGATAATCCTCTGGTGATTGAAATTTGGAATCTTGTGTTTATGCAATATGAGCGTAAAGCAGACCAAACCCTGGTTCCTCTTCCTTTTAAAGTAATTGATACGGGGATGGGCTTTGAACGTTTGTGCATGGCTTTGCAAGGGAAAAAGTCCAATTATGACACTGATGTGTTTACTCCATTAATAGAAGTAATTTCCGATTTATCCGGGAAAAAATATGGAGAAGACCCCCAGATTGATATCGCAATGCGAGTTGTGGCCGACCATGTTCGCACAATTGCTTTCTCAATTGCTGACTCTCAACTTCCCTCTAATGCTAAAGCAGGCTATGTCATTAGACGTATTCTGCGTCGAGCTGTTAGATATGCTTATACTTTTTTGGGAGCTAAAGAGGCCTTTATGTTCAAACTCGTCGATAAGTTAGTCGACCAAATGGGAGCTGCATATCCTGAGTTGCTTTCTCAAAAAGATTTAATTAAGAAAGTTATCCGGGAGGAGGAAGATTCTTTTCTCCGTACGCTTGAGAATGGCATTAAGCTTTTAGACCAGCTAATAATTGTGGCTAAAAAAGATGGGAAAACGGAAATATCCGGTAAAGATGCGTTTACGCTTTATGATACGTATGGGTTTCCTTTGGACCTTACAGAACTGATATTACGAGAAAACAACCTAACACTCGACCATAAAGGATTCGATGAGGAAATGGCTGCACAAAAGGCTCGAGCACGGAATGCAGCTGCTATCGAGACTGAAGATTGGACCATTGTCAAAGACGGCGATCAAGAATTTGTAGGATATGATACTTTCGAAACCAAAACTCGAATTTTGCGGTATCGAAAGGTAAAACAAAAGAATAAAGAGTTTTATCAGATTATTTTCGAGCACACACCGTTCTATGCTGAAATGGGCGGTCAAGTTGGTGACACCGGTGTACTCATTGATTCAGATGGTAATGAAATTGAGATTTTCAATACAAAAAGAGAAAATAACATAGGAGTTCACCTTACTTCAAAACTTCCTCGAAATCCGGAGGAGCTTTTTACCTTGCGTATCAATTTGGACGCGCGTAAAGCAACTTCCGCCAACCATTCAGCCACTCATCTAATACATGAAGCCTTGAGAGAAGTTTTGGGAACACATGTGGAACAAAAAGGCTCCTTTGTAAGTCCTGATTTACTCAGATTTGATTTTTCTCATTTCCAAAAAGTAAGTCCTGAAGAGATTCGTAAGGTGGAGCATTTGGTTAATTCTCGGATTCGCGAAGCTATTTCATTAGATGAACATCGCGATGTTCCAATCAACCAAGCAAAAGAAATGGGTGCCATGGCTCTGTTTGGGGAAAAATATGGCGACAAAGTTAGAGTAATCCGTTTTGGAAATTCTGTGGAGCTGTGTGGTGGTACTCATGTCCTAAATACCGGAAATATCGGAATGGTCAGAATCATTGGTGAAAGTTCGATTGCAGCTGGAATTCGCCGAATTGAAGCTATGACGGGAGAGGGAGTGGAAGAAATGCTGGATAATCTGCAAGACACCATACGGGATATTTCAGCCTGCTTGGGTAATGCTTCCGATATTAGAACGGCAGTAAAAAAAGCCATTAAAGAAAATGCGGATCTGCGGCATAAGGTGGAAGGATTTTTTGAAGAGCAAATAAAGAATCTTACTAAGGAATTTTTATCCAAAGCCAAAGAAGTTAATGGTATTAAGGTTTGTACTGCGACAGGAATTATGCTTCCGGATGTAGTAAAAAATGTAGCCTTTGGTATTAGGAAGGCTTCTCCTGAAAATAGTGTCTTTATCGGAGCAACTATTTCTGGGGACAAACCGTTATTGACCCTGGCTTTATCGGATGATTTGGTAAAAGAAGGCTACAACGCTTCTTCCATCATTCGAACGGCTGCAAAAAATATTAAAGGTGGCGGAGGTGGCCAGCCTTTCTTTGCACAGGCCGGAGGAAAAGATATCAATGGCTTGTCTGTCGCAATGCAAGAAATTGAAAGAGAACTTAATTTGGCATGATAAAACTGTAAAAATATATTTTATCTATTAGTTAAAATCGAGCTTATTGATACTTTTTTTGATAAAAAGTTTCTTATAATAAATTGGGCGGTATCTTCAAAGATATACCGCCCAATTTATTATTGATGGATAGGCTATAAAATAATAGATTTCCGTAAAATTACCAAATTACGACACGTTCTGATTCGGGTCGGAACATTGGATCTCCTTCTTTAATACCAAAGGCTTCGAAGAAAGGTGCTATATTTTTTAGGGAAACATTTACGCGATTTTTTCCAAGTGAATGAGGGTCAGTCTTCGTACGAGAAAGAATTTCTTCATCACGAATATTTCCGGCCCAAACATTTGCATATGCAAGATAGAATCTTTGCAAGGGAGTGAGTCCGTCAATGTCAACTCCGTTATCGCCAAGGGCATCAAGATATGCTGTCAAAGCGACACGTAGACCTCCTTGGTCGGCAATGTTTTCTCCAAGTGTAAATCGACCATTAGCATGTACGCCGGGAGCCACTTCTACGGCATCAAATTGAGCTGCCAATTCATCTGCCAAATGTTTAAATTTTTCAGCATCTTCCGGTGCCCACCAGTCATTGAGATTGCCGGCTGTGTCAAATTGACGACCTTGGTCGTCAAATCCATGAGTCATTTCATGTCCAATTACGACACCAATGGCTCCATAATTGCAGGCATCGTCGGCTGTTCGATCAAAATAAGGTGCTTGTAAGATTCCAGCTGGGAAGCAGATTTCGTTAGTAGTTGGATTATAATAAGCATTGACGGTTTGAGGAGTCATGTGCCATTCATCGCGATCTACGGGCTTATTGAGTTTTGCCAAATTATCTTTCTGATACCAAAGAGAAGCACGTCTGACATTTTCCATGAAGGAAAGATTTGGATCAATCTCAATTCCCGAATAATCTTTCCATTTGTCGGGATAACCTATTTTTACAGTGAATCCCGCCAATTTTTCATGAGCTTTTGCTTTAGTCGCATCGCTCATCCAACTGAGATTATCAATATGCTTCCCAAGAGCTGTTCGTAGATTTTCAACAAGCGATTTCATATATTGCTTGCTTTCCTCCGGGAAATATTTGGCGACATAGAGCTCACCCACAGCTTCACCCAACATTGAGTTAGGAATGCTCATGGCACGCTTCCAACGTGGTTCTTGTTGTTCTTTGCCGCTCATTACTCTATCATAAAGCTCAAAAGAAGCATTGTAGAACTCATCTGAGAGCAGACTCGTCGCTCCACTGATTGCGTCCACAATCATCAAGTCTTTAATTTCCCTATCCGACAGTGAGGGGATTATCTCGCCCATAGCAGCCATAAATTTCGGAGAGGCAACAATGATTTTTTGTAAACCGGGAGTGCCAAGATTATTAAAATAAGCAGTCCAATCTATGTATGGGAATTCTTGTTGAAGTTTTGGTAGCTCATAGACATTGTAGCGTGCTTGAGGATTCCGACGTTCTTCCCGAGTCATCTTGACTTCTGCCATGCGTTTCTCGGTCTTGATAAGGGTTTTCCAAATTCTTTCAGCATCCTCGTCAGATTTGCCGGCCAGTTTCATGATAGACTTAATATATTTTTCATAAGCCTGCATTATTTTGTCGTTTGTCTCATTCTGCTCAAGATAGTAGTCACGATCGCCCAACCCTAAACCTCCTTCTCCAATGTGCATTACATTTGAATCAGAATTTTTAGCATCGGTAGAAACACCGGTTCCAAAGAAAGGATTATCAAAAAGGAGATAGGAATCTGTGAGAAGATGGGCGAGATCTTTAGTATCAGCTTTTTCAATATAGTCAAGAACCGGTTGCAATGGGGCAGCACCTTCTGTATTAAGTCTAACACTGTCCATAGCCATTGCATATAGGTCACTCACTTTTTGAGCATTCGTACCTTTAATTTTTGACTCTGGATTGGAAGAAAGATTGAGAATTAATTCTTTCAACTGCTCACGAGCATTTTCTCGGAGTTGATCAAAAGTTCCAAATCGTGCGTATTCGGCCGGAAGAGGATTTGCGGCCATCCACCCTCCACATGCATACTGATAAAAATCTTCTCCCGGTCGGGTTTTTGGATCGAGATTGCTTTTTTCAATACCATGTCCTCCGGTGGCAAACGCCATTAAAGGAACTGCTGCTGCAATAGACATGATTGTTCGTTTAAGAAACATAGGTTCGTTATTTAAATATTGATACATTTAATGAAATTTTATTCAACCATTAATTTTGTCAAACTCCTGATTAGCCAATTCCCAAAGGGACATAGCATTTTCGAGATTCTTTTTAATGTCAGCGTATCGCTCAAGAGTTTCTTCCGAAGAGTCGCCATTGCCAATTAGAGATTCAACTTCTGAAAGTTCATTTTCATTTTTCTCCACTAATGCTTCTGCGTCTTCAATTCGTTTGCGTAATCGACGAACTATTTTGTCGTGCTCCTTCTGCTCAGCATAAGAAAGTCTGGTAGTCGATTTGGGAGATGGTTCCGTGGAGGTTAGTATATCATTTTTATCCGGAGTAGGTGATTTAGTTAATTCTATATCTCGCAGTTCAATGAGATTCTTTTTGCGCAGAAAATCATATATTCCTCCCAAATTTTCTCTTACTCTTTGGTTACCAAACTCATAAACCTTATTTACCAGCCCATCAAGGAAATCACGATCGTGGCTGACAATGATGACTGTCCCGTCGAAATCACGAATGGCTTCTTTAAGTATATCTTTTGTTTTGATATCAAGATGATTGGTGGGCTCGTCAAGAATTAGCAGATTTACCGGTTCCAAAAGAAGTTTTATCATGGCAAGACGTGTTTTCTCCCCCCCGGAAAGCACCTTAACCTTTTTGTCGGATGCTTCTCCTCCGAACATAAAAGCACCCAGGATATCGCGAATACGGGTTCTTATGTCACCCGTAGCCACGTTGTCGATGGTTTCGAATACTGTAAGCTCCCCATTTAAGAGCTGTGCTTGATTTTGTGCAAAGTAACCAATTTTAATATTATGACCGATTTTCAAATTTCCGGTGAAGGGTATTTCTCCCATTATGCACTTTATTAAGGTAGATTTCCCTTCGCCATTTTTTCCTACAAAAGCAACTTTTTCGCCTCTTCGTATAGTAAATTCCGCGTGATCAAAAACTTGGTGTGTACCATAAGCTTTACCGACATCTTCAAGAATTAGGGGATAATCTCCACTTCGAGGAGCCGCCGGAAATTTTAGGCGAAGGCGTTCCGTATCTACTTCATCGACTTCTATTGGAACTATTTTTTCGAGTTGTTTGATACGGCTCTGTACTTGCACGGCTTTAGTAGGTTTGTAGCGGAATCGCTCAATAAAATCTCGAATGTCGGCAATTTGTTTTTGCTGGTTTTCGTAGGCACGCAGTTGCTGTTCTACTCTTTCTTTTCTCAGCTCTATAAATTGGGAATAATTTACTTTATAATCATATATTTTCCCACAGGAAATTTCTATTGTTCGCTTACAAACGTTGTCTATAAATGCTCGGTCGTGACTTACAACCATTACAGCTTTAGCTTTCTGGAGTAAAAATTGTTCCAACCATTGAATAGATTCAATATCAAGATGATTGGTTGGCTCATCAAGTAATAACACGTCCGGATGTTGCAGAAGAATTTTTGCCAATTCGATTCTCATTCTCCATCCTCCCGAAAATTCACTTGTCGGCCGATGGAAATCTTCGCGATTGAAACCGAGTCCCAGTAAGGTTCGCTCAATTTCTGCATCCATATTTCCGGGGCTCTCAATAGCTATCCGTTCATTGAGATATTCTAATTTTTCAATCAACTTATGATATTCTTCACTCTCATAGTCTTCGCGTTCGGCCAATTGGTGAGTTATTTGCTCAACTTCTTTTTTTTGACTTAATTGAGAATTAAAGGCTTTGCGTACTTCATTTAAGAGCGTTGTCTCATCGGCAACTCTCATCTGCTGAGGAAGGTAGCCAATTGTAATACCTTCGGGAACGGCTACTAATCCACTTGTAGGAGTTTGTTGACGGGCAATTATTTTTAAAAGAGTTGATTTTCCGGCTCCGTTTTTTCCTGTTAGTGCAATTTTATCAGTTTTGTTGACTACAAAACTCACGTCATTAAATATTGGACGGGCTGAAAATTCAACAGACAAATTATTTATTGAAATCATTTTTTAGCCGAGCTACCAAATTAGAATTATAGTATCGCGAATCAGAAGTGACATTTTCGCCTACAAAGGGTGGGAGAGGATAGGTTTTTGTGGTTTCTGAAATCTCTATTTCAGCTATAATCAGTGGTTTAAGATCTCCCAAGAATTCATCCACTTCCCATATATAGTTTTCAAAGGGGACTATATGTCTTATCTTTTTTATAATATTAGACCCACACATTTCTAACATCTTTCGTGCATCTGAGATGGGGATTTGATATTCAAACTCATCTCGAGAATCGCCTCGTGTTAAACCTTTTATAGTTAACGAAGCTTTATCGTCGCAGATTCTAACTCTTACCGTATGTTCGGGAGTAAGACATAAATATCCTTGAACTATTTCAGACTGCGAGGTTTGCATTTCCATAAACGAATTTGAAACCACAAGAAATTTATGCTCTCGTTCTTTTGCCATCTGAAAGTAATTTTAGCAATCGGATTTCGTTACTAATTTAGTATAGCGGTTCAATGGATGTTTGACCCCATTCGCGATGCAAATATACGAATTTTAATGCAGACCGGCAAGAATAATTCAGGTACACCAATTTCTCTTATTGCTATCATTCTCTTTAGTATTATTTTCGGAGGAGAAAGAATGGTAGCATTCTCTCAAACTGTCTATAATGTTCGCGAAGTAAAAGGAGTAGTTATTGATTCCATTTCTGAAGAGAAGCTACCACTTGTAAATATTTATGCTCTTGGATCAGGAGCCGGTTGCCTGTCGGCAGAAGATGGGTCTTTTATTTTACGATCCCATCTTCCATTTTCTCAACTTAGGGTAAGTTCGATGGGTTATGACCCTCAGATTATTTCCCTAAACCCTGAATATATTAATAATCTTATAGTTAGATTAAAACCCTCATCAACAACTTTAGCTGAAGTAACTGTGAAGTCGGGTAAACAGAAATATTCTCGAAAAAACAATCCTGCTGTTGAGCTTATGGAAAAAATTAGGAAAAATTATCCTAAGCATGATCCGCGAGATTCAACATTCTACAGTTATGACTTATATGAAAAGATGGTTGTAGGCCTTTCGGATTTTCAGATGCCTGATTCCGGAAGCTTTTCTGCAAAGAAAATGCCGTTTCTTCGAGATTATATTGACACTGTACCTTATGCATCTAAACCTATTCTCAAGGTTAGTGTAAAAGAAAAGGCTGCTTCCAAAATATATAGTCAGAATGATGCCAAGGGGAAGGAAATAGTAGTCGGTCAAACAACTGCCGGGATAGATAAGTCTTTTAACCAGGCGAATATTCAAGCTGCATTAGAAGATACATTTCGGGAAATTAATATTTTTGGTAATGATATAACAATACTGCAAAATCGATTTGTCAGTCCTTTGGCCGCTATTGGAGCAAACTACTATAAGTATTTTCTTGATACTATTTCAGAAGGAAATCACAAATTGTTGGAGTTGTCATTTGCACCCCATAATCCTGAGTCGATGGGATTTAATGGGAAATTATGGGTAGAATTGGGTGATACTACCTATTTTGTTCAAAGAGTTCAAATGCGCGTTCCACATGCTATCAATCTAAATTTCGTAAAGAATCTATTTATTGACCAGACGTTTACACGGGATGAGGCAGGGAATCGCCATTCTTTATCTGATGACATAACAGTTCTTTTCCAGCTTTTACCAGGCACACAAGGTATATATGGCCGACGTCAAACTCTCTATAAAAATCATTCATTTAAACCAAGAACGGATTTGACCGAATACTATTCGGTGGGGGGCGATAAATTCTTTTTGGCCGATTCGGAAGAGAAGGACGAAAATTTTTGGAGACAAGCTCGTCCATTTGAATTGCCTAAAAGCGAAAGAGAAATGGGAAGTCTGATTCATAAATTAAGAAAAGTTCCCTTTTTTTATTGGGCAGAGAAAATTCTTGTTATTTTAGTTAATGGATATATTTCGACTGGGAAAGATTCTAAATTTGATGTTGGCCCAGTCAACACTTTTATAAGTTCTAATAAAGCCGAAGGATTGCGTCTGAGATTAGGGGGAATTACTACTGCAAATCTTTCCAAATACTTATTTGCCAGGGGATATGTGGCTTATGGTTTTAAGGATAAAAAGGGGAAATATGGCGGCGAACTGGAATGGTCGTTTAATCCAAAGAAATATAATTCTCGAGAATTTCCTATTCATTCCATAAGAGGAGAGTATCAGTATGATACAGATCGACTTGGAGAACACTATTTATTTACCAATCCTGATAATATTTTTCTTTCAATAAAGCGGAAAGGAAGCTATTTGATTACTTATCGTCGGTTGGCTAAATTGACTTATATTCATGAATTCCCATTTAATTTTTCAATTAACGCAGGTCTTCGCTTTGAACGTCAGGAATCAACTGAGTGGGTTCCGTTTCAGTTTGCAGATGGGAAAAGGAATTCTTATTTTAATCAGACGGCATTCTTTATATCACTTCGTTATGCCCCCGGTGAAAAATTCGTTCAGCAACCAACTACTCGGCTTCCATTGAATATGGATGCTCCTGTTTTCCAATTGACTCATGAATTTGGCCCTAAAGGCTTTATAGGAGCGAATTTTACCCTTAACAAAACAGAGTTTTCATTTCAAAAAAGATTTTGGTTCTCTGCTTTCGGATATTTAAACACTATTATTAAATATGGAAAAATATGGAGTACAGTATATTATCCGGCTCTGCTGTGGCAAAATGCCAATTTAAGTTATACAATTCAACCCGAATCGTATGCACTTCTTAATCCTATGGAATTTGCACTGGATCAATACGGATCAATTGACTTGACTTATTTTGGGAATGGCATTTTATTTAATCGTATTCCTCTGATTAAGAAATTAAAGGTTCGAGAGATCCTTGCTTTCCGAGGATTTTTGGGGCATTTATCCAAACGCAATAATGCGGATTATAATAAATCAATTTATATTTTCCCTGCAGATGCAAATGTTGGTCTGATGAATAAAACTCCCTATATGGAAGCTAGTGTTGGAATTGATAACATAGCTTCAATTCTACGCGTTGATTATGTGTGGCGGTTAACTTATCGTGACCGTCCATGGATTGATCGTTCCGGTCTTCGAATTAGCCTGCATTTCAGTTTTTAACTCTTGGATGACTTGTGGTTCGCTCCATTTTTTGCACCCAGGGATCGAAGGGTAAACATGTTTAAAAGAGTAGGAGAGAAAGAGAGTAAAATTAGAAAGGCGGTAATCGATATGTAAGTAATCGTAAGATTACGAAGAATCGCTGTAGAATCTATCCCATATTTCCCTGGATCATTTACGACATCGGCTGAAAGAAAGTCGTCATAGGGCAATGCACGTAAGGTGCTTTTCCATACTATTTTTCCATCTTCAAGATATACAAGTGCAGGATTGCCTCTGGCAATTTCTTTTATTGAAGTTTCCTCTGCTGAAAAAATGGGATAATGCGCTAAAGATATATCTTTCCATTCTTCAAAATCTTCTTTATTTCCTCCGGCAATAGCAATAAAGTCTATATTTTTGTCCGTTGAATAGCCTTGTAAAGAATTTATCTGGTAGGTAGATGCTGGAGAAACAGTGGAAATTTCAGGCATGAGTAAAATAAACTGAGCGCCTGACTCCTTTATGACTTCAGATGTTACCTCTGTACCGGTTTCATCGAAGAGCGTGAGGTCTTTCTCTCCTTGTTTTGAATTAGACGGCATCCGCGATGGGAGTTCTTTTCGCTCGACAAAAATCCACCCATCATCTTCTGAAGGAAGTTCATCTTCAATTGTAAAAGTTTTTTTCTCTCCATTCTTTTCATATACAAAGGAAAATTGAGTCTCACTCGGTTTATCAACAAAATCTATAAAATTCTCCCCGACTTTATATGGACGGAAATCAAGGAGAGGTTGGATGAAATAACCGATACCGGCTATTATACAGATAAATGTGACATTTGCGATGAACCCAAGCCATTGAAGAGATGGTGTTATTAACCAATGGACTTTCTGATTGTATACTAAAAGCCAAACAGTTGTAATACAGAGAATAATGTTTTTCCAGAATGTTTCCCAATTTGAGATAATTAAAGCTTCACCGAAACACCCGCAGTCGGGAACGGGATTCATAAGAGCAATCCAAAGCGTTAGCGGAGTCATGAAAAGCATTAAAAGAGTAGCCATCACTGGGGCTGCTTTGCGAAAAGAGCCTGTGACTAAGAATGCTCCCGTCATAAATTCATAGCCACAAAGTAGAATAACACCTGAAAGAATTAAATCATTGCTGAAATTTAGACCGAAAACATTTAGATAGTCATGAAATTTGTAAATTGTTCCCCAAGGATCAATAGCTTTTATAAAGCCAGAGAATAGAAAGACAGTTCCCGTTAATAATCGGCAAATCCATGTTAGCCAATTCACAACTGTGGGCTTTTTGATGATTGAAATCATTTAATAATTAAATCAGGAAAATATCAAATGAATAAGTGCGAAGTGAGCATAATTTATCATATCAAGATAATTTGCATCTACTCCCTCAGAAATTAATGTTTGTCCTTCGTGAATTTCAATTTCACGAGTGCGTAAGAGTTTTTGAAGAATAATGTCTGTAATACTTGAAACTCTCATGTGTCTCCAGGCTTCATCATAATCATGATTCTTTGCTAACATCAGTCCGGTCGCTTCCAGAATTTTTTTATCATATAGTGCCATAGCCTCTTCGTTGGAGATTTGATCTCCGCTTCCCAACTCAAGCTGAATAAGAGCTATCGCACAATAATTTATTATTCCAATAAATTCAGGCTCTATCCCCTCCTTTATCAGTGATTCTCCTTTTTCTTGAATTGAACGAATCCGCATGGCTTTTATAAAAATCTGGTCAGTGAGACTTGATGGTCGCATGATTCGCCATGATGTCCCGTAGTCATTAAGTTTTTTTTCAAAAATTTCACGACACCGCTGCGTCACTTCCGCAAATTCCGTTTTAGTATTGTGTTCCATTTCTCTTTCTTAAAGAATTATTAATAGATTTTTAATTAATCTCCCCGATAATATTCTTGCAAATAGCATCGAGCGATAAAATCTGCATTTTTTCTTATCAATTCTGTGTCGTCAGTTTGAGGGAAGCGAGCATCAGGAAGCCAATTCTCATTTAACGCGTGAAGAAGTAAATCTGATGGACACCGTCCTCTTACGGTCAATAATTCAAAAGCTTGATTATATGCTATCGTTGCATCATAATATTCATTTCCCGGTGCCTTCAGACTCCGCGCAACATCGGCTGCTACCAACATCCCCTTGTTTGGATTAACCATAATAGCAAACCATCCTTTAGTTTCTAAAGCCGGGAGATGTTTTTCATTGGCATCCCATCCCAAAACTTTTATAAAGAAATTATTTAATTCTTCATAAGTTTTAAAGAATAAGAATGTTTTGCCATTTGTATAGTCAACTACTTTTTGATAATAAGGATGGAATGAAGTTTCATGAGAGTTATTTTTATTCGATATCCGAGGCAAACGTTTATCAACGATGAGATGAAGCCATTCGTGATCAAAATAGGCCAGTGGACCGATGGTACATTCGGTTTTGGCTTTCTCCAATCTGTTTACTAAACCTTCTGTATCTGCGTTTGCAACTTCTGGTTCGTTTAAGATTTCATGCATCGATAAAGCGAGGCCGGGGCGCATAAGATAGCAATTTAAGAATAGCCAGGTATTAAGATCACTTAGGATTTCCCAGTCTTCCTGATTATGAATTTCGAGTTCATGAAAAATTCTGTAATTTTCAGGTACCGGCGCCTCCTCATAGTTTTTTTCTAATACCGTAAAGGCAATTTGAGAAATTTTTTCCACTCGTGGATCAAAAGGTGATAGATTCCGAAGTTGGATATCATTCATTGAAAAGAAATACCAAGTCAAAAATCTCACATCTTCATAATTTAACTCATAATCAATGTAACCTTCTCCGGTTTCAAAAAATGGAAGAGTTCTCTTATACATTTTTCTACAGCAATCAACAAACGTATGCCAAACTCCTCCATCTGCTATTACATCCTGATAATAGTTGATTAAATAAATCACATAATTATTAATCATATAAGGATGAAATATTTGGAATATCTTATTATTATAAAATTCCAACAGCATATTGTCAGCTACGTTAAGAAAAAAGGCATCGGTTGACCTTTCCTCGGGCCCTCCAGGCTGGGAAATAAGATATTCTTTTCGATTAACTTTTAGTTCCATTTTTATTTTAGGTGGTGATTACATTCAAGAAAATCAGTTATTTCTTTTGAAAAAACTACAGATCGGTCAGAGAAAAGATAATCGATTTTCTTAGTTTCTATTAATTCTTCCGGTTTTCCCGAAATTAAAATTCGATTGGTAGTGAAAAGTAATATATCAGTAGCCATTCTCAATGCTTGGCTAACATCGTGAGAAGAAAATAATACTATTTTACCTTTTTTTGCCAATTCTCTAAGAAGGGATAATATTTCAATTCTTGATGCTACATCAAGGAAAGAGAAAGGTTCATCCAACACTATTATCGGTGTGTCTTGCGCGAGTGCTTTGGCGATCATAGCCTTTTGTCGTTCTCCGTCTGATAGCTCCGATAAAAAACAATTTTTCTTATGAGTAATTCCGACAATAGATATAGAATTGGTTACTATCTGTTTGTCTTTAGATGTGAGTCGGCCTAAAAAACCGGTGTAAGGATGGCGCCCCATGGCTACGAGTTCCGATACGGTAAGTCCCCCTGAAAGGATTCTCTCAGTAGTTACAATCGCCATTAGTCGAGCTATTTGCTTGTGAGAATATTCCTCCAACAATTTATCAAAAATTGTTATTGAACCTTTAAGCGGTGATAGCTCTCCTATTATAGTCTTTAACAATGTGGATTTTCCAACTCCATTAGCTCCTAATAAGGCACACACAGCTCCACTCGACAAGTTAAAATTAATGTCAGAAGCAATTATGTGGTTATTATATCCTATCGCCAAATTTTTGACCGATAGAACTGGCTGGAGACAATTCATTTAATTAAAATATTTTATTTTGTGCTTATTTATTAGAATATATAAAATTACCGGAACTCCTACGCAAGGGGTAATAGCATTTATCGGTATTACTCCTGCTATGCCGGGCACAATCGTTAAAATGCAGCACAATAGTGAAAGAGACGCTCCACAAAGAATTGTAGCTGGAATCAATGTCACATGATTTGATGTTTTGAACAACATTCGGGCTATATGAGGCACTGCCAACCCTATAAATCCTATGGGACCACAGAAGGCCGTAACTATCCCTGTAAGCACGCCTGAGAGTCCCAGGAGAAGAGTCCTTTGTCTTTTAATAGAGTATCCCATATTTGCTGCATATCTTTCTCCTAACAGGAAAGCGTTTAAAGGTTTAATGAACAGAAAGGAAGCTAATAGAAAAAGTCCGCTTATACCGATAAACCAAGGTAAGCCTTGTAATCCAATCCCAGAATAGCTTCCTAATCCCCATATGACGAAAGATTTAACTCCTTCAGCCGGGGCAAAAAAGTTAAGAAGAGAAATGGCAGAGGAGAGAATATACCCGATCATGATGCCGGCAATAAGTAGTTGAGAAATACCTCTAAGTATTGTTGAGAACAGAAGGAGAAGTAAAATTACAATACAGGATCCTAAAAAGGCACCCCCAATCGATGAAAACATTTCGAGGATGGTAGAGTCAGAGAGAAAGGTTCCCGCCGAAAGTAACACTATTGCTACTCCCAGAGAGGCTCCGGAACTCACGCCAAGGATCGACGGTCCCGCAAGTGGATTTTGAAATACTGTTTGAAGAATCAAACCGGCAACTGACAGGGAGGCCCCTGCAAAAAGTGCTGTCAGTGTCATCGGGAGTCGAGATTCCCAAATTATGACTTTTGTTATGTTATCCGCTTCAGAACTGCCGGTTATAGCATTTAATACATCAGTAGGAGGAATTGATACCGACCCATAGAAGAGAGAGCCAATAGCAAGAATTAGAGTAAATAAAATTAAAAGAATGAATGGCATCTTTGGTCTATGAGAAAGTTTTAAGACTTCTTCATTTTTTGAAAATATCGAGTTTTCCCCTTAGATTCCGGATGAAAAATAAGTATATAATCCTGAAGTAGTCTTTCTGGATGGTAAGGAAATTCTTCGAAAAGGGGAGTGGTACGGGTGTTTGCGTAGTACACACCATCTTTTTCTATTGTTTTAAAATAAGAATACCGAGAGTCCATTCCTAACAATTTTTCTTTAGTTAGGTCTACTCCAAAGAGTCGGAGAAGCCAAATATCAGCGTTATAAGCTTTCTGTATCACATCCTCGAATGCAAGAGCCAAAGATCCGTTACTTTTATTGTCTTTCCAAATATATTCTCCGCCTGCATCGGTTATCATTTGTGCTTGATAACTATTACCTCCGGGGAGGTACCATACGCCCTGATACATATTTTCTACCAAAACCCTGGGTCGGGTAGGATAGTTGGCTGCTTCTTCTTTTAGTAGAAGATACTTTTTTTCGACTTCGGCAAATATTGAGTCCGCCCTGTTTTTTTGGCCAAAAAGAATACCAAAAAGTCTTATCCATTCGGCTCGACCAAGAGGTGTCACTTCTAAATTATCTGCCATATAAATAATCGGAATATTGAGTTTATCAAGCTCTTTAACATCCATTCCTTCTTAGTTGGAAAGAAGCAATGCCTGATGCTGCTGAGCGGTTATTTTCTCGATAGATGGAGTAGAAGATGGCCCTAAATCAGCAATTTGGCCGCTTTTTAGACCGGACATAACTTTTGGCTGCGTATAATATTCAGCATCTACTACACCTTTAACAGCATCTAAACGCCCCAATTCCTCCATTACACCCGAGAAAACCGTCGAAAAAATAGCGACATTAGTGAGGGGAATCCGCAAAATTACCCCTTTAGGTAAGGAATCCGGTAATTCTTTATGACGATCTACCAATATAAGTTTTGAGGCAATTTGAGAAGAATCCTTACCATTTATGAAATTGACGACTGTGTATCCCTTACCCTCATCTATTCGTAAGAAATGAGCATATTTTAATTTTCCTGTCTCAATTTCCTCAGATGTCTCTTTTTTAGCTTCCGTGCATCCGGCTACCCATAAAATTGAGCATATCAGAAGATATATTGTGAAAAATTTTTTCATCTCATCCCAAGATATTAGGTTCCCTTTAGCTTATCTAATCGAAGGTTATTTCAATTTGATTATCAAATCCTCAATATTGAGTTTTTCCTGTTCCCCCGTATTCATATCTTTTAAAGTAATTTGCCCGGACTCGACTTCTTCATCTCCGACTATGCCGACAAATGGAATTTTTTCAGAGTCCGCCATTCCCATTTGCTTTTTCATTTTTGAAGAATCCGGATATAACTCTGCCGGAATTCCGGCATTTCGGAGCGCTTTAACGTATTGCGCAGCTGCCTCGCTTTCTCTTTTTCCAAAGTTGACGAAAAGAATCTTCACTGTAGAGGACAATTCCTCGGGAAAAAGATTGAGTTGAGTCAGGACATCGTAAATTCTATCCGCTCCGAAACTTATCCCCACACCCGACAATCCCGGCATACCGAATACCCCGGTCAGATTGGCATAACGGCCCCCGCCTGTTATACTTCCTATCTCCACATCTTTTGCTTTTACTTCTATTATTGTACCGGTATAATAATTCAATCCTCTTGCTAAAGAAACGTCAAAATCCAATTCACAGACGTGACCTCTTTTCTCAAACCATTCAATTACTTCCCGGAGTTCCTCAACTCCATTTTTACCGATTTCCGACGACTTCAGAAGAGAATCTATTTTCCCCAATTTTTCTTCATTTGATCCCTTCAAAGTCAGAACTGGTTGCAACAATTCCACTGCCTTTTCAGATATTCCTTTCGAAAGCAATTCATCGTTGACATTATCCAATCCAATTTTATCAATTTTGTCGATAGCCACCGTTATGTCAACTATCTTATCAGGCTCGCCGATTACTTCTGCTATTCCTGCAAGAACTTTCCGATTATTAAGTTTTAGCTGCACTTTTATTCCAAGTCGTGCGAAAACCATGTCGATGAGTTCCATAAGCTCGACCTCATTAAGCAAAGAATCCGATCCGACAACGTCTGCGTCGCATTGATAGAATTCACGATAGCGTCCTTTCTGAGGTCGGTCTGCTCGCCAAACAGGTTGTATCTGAAATCTTTTAAACGGGAGCTGAATTTCACTGCGATGTTGCACCACATAGCGCGCAAATGGCACTGTGAGGTCATAGCGTAGACCTTTTTCGCATAGTTGGGAAGAAAGTCTTGAGGTTTCGTGAGCAAGCAATTCCTGATCATTTACCCCTTTGAGAAAATCTCCCGAATTAAGAATTTTAAAAAGTAGCTTATCTCCCTCTTCGCCATATTTCCCCATTAGAGTTGAAAGATTCTCCATCGCAGGAGTCTCGATTTGCTTATAGCCAAAGAGTTTAAAACACTCTCGAATAATATTGAATATATAATTTCTCCGAGATGTTTCTTCTGGAGAAAAATCTCTGGTTCCTTTAGGTATTGAGGGTTTCTGTGCCATTTGTCGGTAATAAATTTTTAATATACAAAATTAAGAAAAAGTCCTTAACTTTGCAGTATTGAAATAAAGAATCTATCAATGAAAATCCTTTTTTCTGAAGAAATTAAAGCAGCTGCTCCCGACCTTAAGGTAATCGCGATCTGTTGTGATGTGAAAAATCCACCGACGCAAGACACTCTTTGGGAAGAAATAGTGGATGCTGGCAAAAAAATTCATAGCGACTTTTCTCTTGATCAAATAAATAAACGACCCGCTATTGCTGCCACCCGTCGGATATATAAAGCCTTGGGGAAAGAGCCTAATCGCTACAGACCTTCAGCCGAAGCACTGTGTCGAAGGATGGTGAATGGGAAAGGTTTGTATCGTCTGACTGCTTTAGTTGACATTATTAATTTGGTTTCGATGCAGTCAGGGTATAGCATTGGAGGATTTGATGCTGATAAAATTGTAGGGAACAAGGTGATTCTTGGAGTCGGAAAAGAAAGCGAACCTTTCAACGCTATTGGCAGAGGAAACCTCAATATTCATTGTCTTCCCGTATACAGAGATGAAGTTGGACCAATAGGGACTCCAACAAGTGATGTTGAAAGAACTTCTTTAAGTGAATCAACCGTTCGTCTTTTGATGCTGATAAATGTTTATGGAGAAGAATTGTCGCTTGATAACACAATTGATTTAGCTACTAAATTGCTCATTAACTACGCCTCAGCACGTAACATTCAAGTGGAAACTATAAAATAGCCTGTGTAATTATCGACGCCCAAAAATCTTACTGAATAATCCACCTTTTTCTTCGGGTCTAATATGGACCCGAATACTTTCGTCGTCCTTTCCTAAAAATAAAATGTGATTTCTAAATACAAAGGCTATAACCTTGTCAAATTCCAAAATTGCTGTAAGACTTCGAATAAGGAACCTCCGGAATGGATTAAACTCTTCTAAATTTCCAATTATTACTTCTCCCGGTTCGGCAACTGTAATTTTATGGTGTCCCTTTAGAATCTCAAGGAAATAATCTAAATTTAATTCCTTGGGGTTTTTAGAGGGCTTTTTAAATTTTTTATAAATTTCTTTTATTACTTGTTCCGTAACCATACTTTACTTGAAAAAAGTTTCCTTTCTTCCCTATAGACATAACACATGGTTTGGAAAAAGGTTCTTCATTACATATAAAAACTATATAAAATTTAAAAAAACTTTTCTAAATAGCTACCCCTTATTTTGTCCACAAATTTAAAACAATCGAAAAGGCGGGATTCTGATATGCCAGACATCCCGCCTTTATGACTATCTAAAATCTTATTTATCCAAGGAAACTCAAGAGTACACCGGCTGCAACTGCTGAACCGATCACTCCGGCCACATTCGGACCCATGGCGTGCATCAGGAGATAGTTGTTAGGATCATATTCCAATCCCAGGTTATTTGATATTCGGGCTGCCATTGGCACCGCTGATACACCCGCGTTGCCAATAAGAGGATTGATCTTCTTATCCTTACGAAGGAAGACGTTGAAGAGCTTCACGGAAAGTACACCGGCCGAGGATGCGATGACAAAGGCACAGAAACCAAGACCAAAAATAAGAAGAGTGTCTACCGTCAGGAATTTATCCGCCTGAGTGGACGCCCCCACCGTCATGCCAAGTAATATGGTGACAATATTTGTCATGGCATTGCTGGCAGTATTAGCCAAGCGAGTGGTGACTCCGCTTTCGCGAAGGAGATTGCCAAAGAATAACATTCCAAGCAGAGGTAGACCGGAAGGTACTACAAAGCAAGTAAGAATCAAGCCGACAATGGGGAAAATAATTTTCTCGTTTTGCGAAACAACGCGAGCCGGCTTCATCTTTATCAAGCGCTCTTCCTTAGTTGTGAAAAGTCGCATCAATGGAGGTTGAATCAGTGGGATAAGGGCCATATAAGAATAAGCCGATACTGCAACTGCTCCCAAAAGACCGGGATTGAGCTTTGAAGTGGTGAAAATGGCTGTCGGACCATCCGCCCCACCGATGATTGCGACACATCCGGCAGACAGTGGATCAAATCCACACAGCAGAGCAAGCATATAGGCCCCAAAAATGCCAAATTGGGCGCAGGCACCTATTATCATCAGTTTAGGATTCGCTAACAACGCAGAGAAATCCGTCATTGCGCCAATTCCAAGAAAAATGAGGGGAGGATACCAGCCCTTTTCCACACCGTTATAGAGTATGTTCAGAACCGATCCTTCTTCGTAAATGCCTATCTCCATTCCTGGTTCAAAAGGAATATTACCTATGAGCATTCCGAATCCAATGGGCACTAAAAGAAGGGGTTCAAAATTCTTCTTTATCGCAAGATAGATAAAGAAACATCCGACAACGAGCATGACCAAATTTGTCCATTCGCAATTAGCAAAGCCCGTGAACTCCCAAAAATTAGAGATGGTCTCCGACATGAAGTCGCCGAATGTATGTTTTGCAAGAAGTAACATGGTTAATACGAATAATCAGGTTTAATTTTATTGTTCTAATTATTCAATAATCATGATATCAGTGCCTTCAAGGATCGCATCCCCAACACCGACACAGATTTTCTTAACCGTGCCGCCCACTTGAGTGTGAACATCGTTCTCCATCTTCATGGCTTCAAGCACACAAACCGTGTCACCCGCATTCACCGTATCACCGACGTTTACACTGATACTCATAATGGTGCCGGGAAGTGGACTTTTGACTGCGGAAGCTGCTCCCGTGGGGGCTGCCGGTTTATTAATAACTTTTTCTCCGCTTTCGGTGCGTGGAGCAGCCGACGGACGCTTGACAGTTGAAGAAATAGCTGCTGCTTTGGGAGCTTGATTTTCATCAAGCTCTACATTGTAGTGGGTTCCATTAACCACTACTTCAACCTGATTGTTTTGTATTTCGCCGACACCTACATTGAACTTGATGCCATTGATTTTATACTTATATTCCTTAAGTTTCATTTGATGTTTATCTTAGGAGATGCATTCTGGTTTTTGTCCCGGATGCAAAGGTTAGTTTTTAGTGGTGTTACGACGGAGTTGGGGTACTTCGCGCATATTATAAATTTTAGAGTTCCATGGAGAATAGGCTTTACGCATCCGACGAATTGTCAGAATGGTATCCTCAATGTCATGGCGTTGATCAAGATGCTGAGAGATTGCAAGGGCAATCGCTGCTATTACTTCGCCTGAATCAACATCTTCATGATCTTCTCCTACTTCCTCTTTTGTGACTCCTTTCGACTCTAATTTCTTTTTACTTAGAAGACTGGAAGAAATCTTACCGAAGATAAGGAAGAGAATGCTTAACACAATCAACGCACCCAATACGATGCACATGGCTATAATTGTAATAGCTCCCCCAAATGAGTCATTCTCAGCAGCGTTCTTTGCTTTTTCTGCTTGACTCATCTTTTGTGCCGTAGCACTTTCTACGATAGTGTTTTCTTCTCCGATGGGAGCCCATTCCGGATTGGTTACTGCCTCTTGACCGTCAGGCAACTCGGCAACCACTTCAGTGGCAGGCTGCTGCTCGGCAGAACTTTCTGCCGGAGCTGAAAAGCCCGGCAGAAAAGTCATGCTGACAGCCGCAGTCAATAAAAATTTTTTTATCATTTTCTTGATGCGGTTTTAATGAGTTGCTGATTACAAAGGAATGTTACCATGTTTTTTGGCAGGATTGGTTTCCTTCTTGGTGGCAAGCATTTGCAAAGCGCGTATTACGCGGAAGCGTGTATTACGCGGTTCAATTACATCGTCAATATAACCATATTTTGCTGCTTGATAAGGATTAGCGAAGAGTTTGGTGTACTCATCTTCCTTCTCCTTCTTGAGGGCGGCGGGATCTTCAGCAGCTTTAAGGTCTTTTGCGTAAAGAACTCCTACTGCACCTTCTGCTCCCATTACGGCAATTTCTGCAGTGGGCCATGCGTAGTTCATATCACCACGAAGTTGCTTACAGCTCATCACGATGTGACTTCCTCCGTAGCTCTTACGAAGAGTTACAGTTACTTTGGGCACTGTTGCCTCCCCATACGCGTAAAGCAATTTTGCACCGTGGAGGATCACTCCATTGTATTCCTGGCCTGTACCGGGAAGAAAACCGGGTACGTCAACAAGGGTAACCAAAGGAATATTGAAAGCATCACAGAAACGTACGAAGCGAGCTCCTTTGCGAGATGCATTTGAATCAAGTACACCAGCCAAAACTTTAGGTTGGTTGGCAACTACTCCAACTGCTTGGCCGTTCATACGCGCGAAACCAACTATGATATTTTTTGCGTAATCACGTTGAACTTCAAGGAACTCACCATTATCGACAATCGCTTTAATGACATCATACATGTCATAACTGCGTTTTGCACTGTCAGGAATGATGGTATTGAGTTCATCAGCATGGCGATCAATGGGGTCATTGCATTCCTGTAATGGCGTTTCTTCAAGATTATTTTGAGGAATGTAGCTCAGAAGTTGACGAATGATGCGAAGAGCTTCTTCTCCATCTTCGGCTGCAAAATGGGTTACCCCACTCTTCGTGGAGTGTACCGATGCGCCACCAAGCTGCTCTTGGGTCACATCTTCTCCCGTAACGGTCTTAACTACCGTAGGACCGGTAAGGAACATATAAGATATGCCTTTGGTCATGATAGTGAAGTCTGTGAGGGCCGGGCTGTAGACAGCTCCACCCGCGCAAGGACCGAGAATAGCCGAAATTTGAGGAACAACACCCGATGCAAGTATATTGCGTTCAAAGATTTCAGCGTAACCGGCCAAAGCATTAATGCCTTCTTGGATGCGGGCGCCACCCGAGTCATTAAGACCAATTACCGGGGCTCCCATCTTCATGGCCAAATCCATGACTTTACAAATTTTTTGAGCCATGGTCTCCGAGAGTGAGCCTCCGAAGACTGTGAAGTCTTGAGCAAATACATAAACCAGACGACCGTCAATGGTACCATAACCGGTAACCACACCATCGCCAAGGAAATGTTTTTTGTCTTGACCAAAGTTGGTGCAACGATGAGTTACAAACATATCAAGCTCCTCGAAACTGCCTTCATCAAGGAGTTGAGCTATGCGTTCGCGGGCTGTGTATTTACCGCGTGCATGCTGTTTTTCAATTGCTTTTTCTCCACCTCCAAGACGAGCTTCTGCCCGTTTGTCGATAAGCTCTTGAATCTTTTCTTCTGCCTTACTCATGATTGGGAAAGTATATGAAAAGTATAATTAATTTTAGTATTTCAGCTAATCGTAAATTTTTTGATTGCTAACCCAATGGCTATTTTATTTCTTTGCAGGGTCTTCGCAGAGTTCTGTCAAAACTGCTTCGGTACTCTTCGGGTGGAGGAATGCAATCTGAAGCCCATCTGCTCCTTTACGAGGAGCTTTGTCGATGAGTTTAATCCCTTTTTCTTCTGCTTCAGACAAAGCATTTGCTACTCCGTCTTCAACTGCAAAGGCCATATGATGCATTCCACCGCGACCACCATTCTTCTCGATGAATTTTGCAATAGTGCTGTCTGGGGAAGTAGCCTCAAGAAGTTCAATTTTTGTGTCCCCAACTTTAAAGAATGCTGTGGTGACTTTTTGGTCTTCTACAACTTCCTGCTTGTAGCATTTGAAACCAAGAACATTTTCGTAATAATTGATAGCCTCTTCCAGGTTAGGAACAGCAATCCCGATGTGTTCGATGTGTGAAATTTTCATCTCTTATTTATCGTTTGATGTTGTTAGATATTTTGTTTGCAGCGAAATTTAATGCGTGTCGACATAGTGATACACACTAAATTATGACGCAAAATTACAAATTTTCCCTCACATTTAAGCAACATATTTCCTATTAATTGTATAAAGTTTGATAAATTGCAGATTGTCAGTTTAATAAAACATGCAACCTATCCGAAGATGGATTGCATGTTCTAAAGTAGTTTGGAAGGGTTAAGTTAATTCCTATTCAACCTTCGATCTGTTCTAAAATTAATATTCATCCGCAACTTCTTCAATTGCATTAAGATCGGGCAGCCATTCTCCTGGATTATGGGGATTAATTGCTATGAAATCCATAATATCATAATAATCATAATCCGGATTTGACTCTTCCTCCACTATATTTAGTGAAAGAGTTTTCGGGTTAACCTCAAGCAGCGTGTTGTCAGAGAATGCTCCGTCAGCTTGTGCAAAATCTTCAACCAATTCGAGTAGGTGATTTTTAAATTCTATATTCATAGTTTATTTTTTGAAAGTTCTATTATTTCGCAATTTCGCATCGTATGCCCGTCAATTATTAGTTTTACAAGCGTTCTCACTTGTTGCCATCCTTGCTGGCCTGCTGCTCCCGGATTTATGTGAAGAAGATTAAGCTTCGAGTCATAAATTATTTTTAAAATATGAGAATGTCCGTCTACCATAAGCTGAATGTTATTGCTTTCAAGAATCTCCTTCATCCCTCGCGACCATTTGCCGGGATAGCCTCCGATATGTGTCAATAACACCTTTACATTCTCACATTCAAAAATTTCAAGTTCCTTCTGCTTACGTCTTACTTCCCCATGATCAATGTTGCCGCAGACCGCTCGAACTGGACAAATCTCCTTCAGGCGCTCAATTATATCCTGATCTCCGACATCTCCCGCATGCCATATTTCATCGCAATTTGAAAAATGTATGGCATATCGGTCATCCCAATATCCATGTGTGTCACTAATGATGCCAATTCTCTTCATGCATAATAGAAGATGGCAGAACAAGAAGAGATTATCTCCGGTTGCTCCGCCATCATAAATAATTTCAAATTATTCAGAGTCTGTATTGCATATTTCAGATTCCGATTCTTTTTCTTGAGAAGAATCCTTGAGCGTCTTTTGCTCTGAAGAAGCTTCAAGTTTCTCATCAAGACTTCGGTAATTAAACTCAAGACTCTCCGCACCCGATTGATAACTTACATCAATAGTGCCTCCGATTTCACCTTTGGCATTCAGTCGTAGCATTAGCTCCGCCAGTTCATCTTCCAGATATTTCTGAATAGCTCGCTTCAAAGGACGAGCTCCAAAATTCTTATCATACCCCTTTTCTGCGATAAAATCTTTAGCTTCTTGCGAAAGATTAAGCTCAAAGCCAAGCGAGCGGATGCGACCGAGAAAATCTTTAAGCTCAATATCAATGATATTAAAAATATCTTCTCGTTCCAATTGATCAAACATTATGATGTCGTCCACCCGATTTAGAAACTCCGGAGAGAAGGCTTTATTCAAGGCTTTGGAAATCACACCGTGAGCCATATTTTGGGGATCACCACCGGTATTAAACCCAACACCTGAACCAAAATCTTTAAGTTGACGTGATCCGATATTGCTGGTCATAATTAAAATAGTGTTTTTGAAATCTATTCTACGACCTAACGAATCGGTCAAGCGACCCTCGTCCATTACTTGGAGTAGAAGATTGAATACATCGGGATGGGCTTTTTCTATTTCGTCCAACAAAACCACACTGTAAGGTCTGCGTCGTACTTTTTCAGTCAATTGGCCACCCTCTTCATATCCTACATATCCCGGAGGAGCACCTACAAGTCGACTTACCGTGAATTTTTCCATAAACTCACTCATATCCATCCGAATAAGGGCATCCGAAGAATCAAATAGATATTCAGCAATTTTTTTGGCAAGCAACGTCTTGCCAACACCCGTCGGCCCAAGGAACATAAAGGTGCCAATCGGTTTATTTGGATCCTTCAGACCTACACGATTCCTTTGAATAGCTTTTACTGTCTTCCGTATGGCATCGTCTTGCCCGATAACCGCTCCACGAAGTGCATTACCCATTTCCAAGAGTCTTGAACCTTCTGCTTGAGCTATTCGCTGAGTGGGTACACCCGTCATCATTGCAACAACTTCTGCAACCTTATCTTCATCCACCTCTTTTCGGTCATTGTCCAGTTTCTTCTCCCAATCCTTTTTAAGAGCTTCCAGACGATTCTTTTCTTCTTCTCCCTTATTTCTAAGATGAATGGCAAGTTCAAAATTTTGGGCTTTTACTGCATCAAGTTTGGCTTGATTCGTCTCATCAATTTCCTTTTCAAGCTTTTCGATCTCTTCCGGCACAAGGATATGGGTGATATGCACCCGGGAACCGGCTTCGTCCAAAGCATCCAAAGCCTTATCCGGGAAATTTCTGTCGCTTATATATCGTTCCGTCAAGGAAACACATGCTTGTAGGGCATCATCTGTGTAGCGAACATTGTGATGGTCTTCGTATTTCTCTTTGACGCGTTGCAATATTTCAAGAGTTTCCTCCGGAGAGGTAGGTTCAACAAGCACCTTTTGGAATCGACGTTCCAAAGCACCGTCTTTTTCGATGTTTTGACGATACTCATCCAGTGTAGTGGCGCCAATACATTGAATTTCTCCTCGGGCCAAAGCAGGTTTAAGCATATTAGCTGCATCCATACTTCCCGGAGCCCCTCCGGCTCCAACTATAGTATGAATTTCATCTATAAAGAGGATGATATTCGGATTTTTTGACAACTCATCAAGAACTGCCTTAATTCGTTCCTCAAATTGTCCTCTATACTTGGTGCCCGCTACTAACCCGGCCATGTCGAGACTTACAACTCGTTTATCGAATAAGACCCGACTAACCTTACGCTGATTGATTCGCAAGGCCAATCCCTCGACGATTGCAGATTTTCCAACTCCGGGTTCTCCAATTAAAACCGGATTATTCTTTTTTCGGCGTGATAGAATCTGTGCAAGCCTTTCTATCTCGTTTTCCCGACCTACTACTGGATCAAGACGTCCTTCAGCCGCCGCCTTTGTCATGTCAAAACCATATTTGTCAAGGGCCGGAGTATCTGAGGTGGGAGTCTCTGATTTCTTAGAATGACTCCGGTTAAATATACCTCCCGAAGATTGAGATTCCCATTGACGAGGCGGTTCATCATCGTCGTCTTCATCATCTCCTCCTGCCATATCACGAGGTTGCGGGGCTTCTTGTCCCATCACTTGAATGGAAATGTCGAAATTGAGATATTTCTCTTTCAGACGTGTCAAGAATTCACTATCCATCGAACGACTGTCGTGGAGCAAAGCCAAAAGTAAGTGTTCCCCTTGAATGGTTGGAGCATTCATCCGCCGTGCTTCAACAGTCGCAAGCTGTAGATGGCGAATTGCTGATAATGCAATGCGATATTGCTTGTCAAAGAGGGTAGTGGCCTCTCCGAAAGGCGGATTATCATTCAAATGTTTTTCTATTTCACCAACCATTTGGTCGATGTCAATATTGAGTTGACGTAAAATTCGAACTACTGTACTTGAGGGGTCTCTTAAAGACCCAAGAAGAAAATGTTCCGATACAATCATAGGAGATCCAAATCGTTCCACTTCCTTATGGGCTGCCTCAAGCACATTGTTAAACTGTTGGGTATTACTCATATATTAAGATATAAACTGATTCTATTCCTTAGGCGATTCATAAATCACCGTGAAAGCCAAAATAATGACCTCCCAATGTGTAAATGCTTTTACACCTCTATTGTTTTGCAAATGGCGTGCCAAACTTAAAAAGATTATTTAAAATGACTTTTTTTAAACTTTATTTAGAATTAGTTTTAGGGTGCAATGATGGTAGAAGACTTACAGATAAGATATAGTATTAGATAAAAATCAGGCTGATTCCATTGAAATCAGCCTGACATCATTTATTCACTTGACTTAAATTAGAATGGAACGTTCATCCCAAAGTTCACACTTGCATTGCTCGAAAGAGGAATGCCCTGCTTAGACAATTTTCCAAGTGTATGATCCATTCCGACAAAGAAATTAAAGCCTGTAACTTTGAGATTGAAAAGCCACCCGAACGACCACCCGAAGGTCCCAACTTCTACATTGGCATTCGCGGATATACAATTAATCGGATGCACATTGGCCGATAGACGGAATTGAGTCCAAGTGTAAGCCCCATTGATTCGTGTGGAGTTTACAAGCCCAAAATGTAAACGTCGGTAGAGGGGGAAAGTGTATTGGGCTCCAAGGTTAATGGTAGCTCCCAGCATTCGGGTTCGAGTTCCAATATTCCCCTTATCGGACAATTGATATAAGTTGGACAAGTCATCGCGCATTTTATGCCACTCGTTGCTAAACGAATTTGGGGAAGAAGATTCAGCGTCAAAATGATAGGCATCCGTTTCTATAATTTGGGTTCCATCCGTAGAAGCAAGTTGAGTATTACCCCAGGAGATAAATCCAAGATCAAGCACCGCAAGCGAAAACTCCCAATCGGGATTTAAACGATAGGAAGCGCCAAGATCAAAGCCTAAACCGAAACCATTAAGCCCGAACGAGTCAAAATCCAGTCCGGAAACATAGTCTCGATGAGTATTCTCATTATATTTACGTTTATAAGTTAATCCCTTAACGGAGGAATAGACATCCGCGTTTGTGCGTGCAATCCATGAGTTTTCTCCTAAAGTTAAATCAGCATCATGTAGATATGCGTCAATATTGCCTCCACCGATTAGAAATTTCAATGTAGCACCCGCACGCAATCCCGGAATGATTTCTCGTGAATGTCCGAGCGCTATTTCGGCATAAGCATCTGCATGAAGTCCGAAGTTGGAAATATCATACGTCGTATTTTCAACACCTTCTTTTGCCAATCTGAATAAACTTCCGGGCACCATTGCACTGATATTTGACCGCATCGAGATTCCAACTGTGTTGTAACCACCGAATGCTTTGAATCCACCGGAAAGAAGATTGAGTTTTATATCTGCTCCGATCCGATTTTTATCTCCAAAATTTTTCAATACCTCAGAAGAGGATAATCCGGGGTTAGTAAAAAGAACCGATTTGCCATCGAGATTATATACCACATCGCGCAAATGAAGATTCCCTTGCATTGACGCATTGATATTGCCGATCGCTGGAATGGCAACAAAATGATCATCATTGGCAAAAGCAGGATTCATTTGATAGCGATAGAGATAATTGTCCGTAAAGTACCCGGAATAAGTATTTTGGCCTTGCGCGGCAAAAGCTGCCACGACTAATGCTGAAAAAGCTATAAATTTAAGTGATTTCATAAATTTTTAAGTGGCAGTAGTTAGAGTTTTTTAATATAAGATCCCGAAACGCGAGCACGGATATTATTAAGCATAATTGTTTGATTAGGCCCTAACGGTGTCTCGGAATCCGGTTTTACGACCACTTTAAAGTAGAAGCCGTCCAAATGGCGAATTGTGCCGTTTACCCGAATCACGACATCATAGTCTTTTGCATTGGCTGGAATCACCACTGGTTCAATATCCACATTCATAATTTTTTGTCCGTCAATACCAACCGGATAGCCTGTCAAAGTCGCTTCAATCGGAAGGTCTGTCGATATTTTAGCTGATACTTCAAGAGCCGATATTTCTATTGCATCCACATCTGCATCATTCCATCCGTCTTCCAGTTTTGAATATATAATGGTTGAGGTGGGTTTCAACGCAAGGGGGGCAACTATTTGCCATTGCCCTTCAACAGAACCAATATTGACCCCGATTTTAAAGTTTTTGACTGTCTGAAGTGGCACACAGGGTTCAATCACGCTTACACGCAGACTATTGGGAATTTTGTTGCCACCAAGAATATTACTTAAGCTCGAGAATTGATAATGAGTTGCATTCTCAAATCCGGGATAAAATTTATCAGGAATGGTAGGAGAGAAAAGCAAATTTGAGCGCTCAGAATTACCATTAATTGTAAAATAAGGATCATTGATTGAGAAGACTTGCTCCGGTTCATTTTCTCGAAGTGCTGCAATTGACAATCCGGCTTGATACCGCAAATTATACTGGGCAAGCGGATTGGAAACAGACAGATAGATCTGAGGATTTGCCAAGAAAAGATTTGTGCCGTCTTGGTTAAGGAAATCCGGGATATCCGAGAGATCGATAGGGTTGATGTCAATTCCTTTAACCGAATAATCAATTTCACCCGAGAATGAAGTAAGTTCAAGATCAGAAAGTGTATAACTTGTGGTAAGCGTAAATTCAGACGGGATATCTTGAGGATTCAGAGCCTCATCCGATACAACAAGTTGTCCTCCCAAAATACTGATTTCGGAATTGAAGTGGAAGGAGTGATTAGCATTAACTCCGGCATCATTTAGCGTAAAGTCAACGGCAGTAGATGTAATTGTTAGGCTAATCTCATTATTTACCATTTTTATGGAATTAACGCTTAGCACACCAGTTTCGGGATCATAGTTGCCGTTTGAGCTCGTCGCCTGTAATCCTTTGGGAAATTGGATACGCAGATTCTCAATAGTAGCATTTTTTACCAGACTTGCAATCTTATCCGCATTTAAAGTAATGGACAAAGCAAAAGGTTTGGTTTCGACAGCAGTAATTTTATGAATTGAGGGATCAACATTATCCACAGTGTAGGAAAAAGGAGTGCGATCTTCCTGAAGATTGAAATTCAGTGATTGTATAGATTTCCTTCCCGCGCTATTTTGGTTGTTTATATGCACGGATATATTACTGTTTGGAAGCTTGGGTGCAATAGCCTTTACAGAACTGATCTCTATCTCGGAAGAATGAAAGGACCCATTGTCGAGCAATGCATAAGCATTGTCATAGACTTGAATTTTACTTCCGTCCGATAAGGTTATAATATTATCGAGTTTGACGTTATTGATATTTATTGGAATAGTTAAATTATTAACTTTTAATTCGGAAGTCGTATCAATGTCGCTAAGGTCATAGTTGTCATCAATACATCCCGTGAGCAATGTGGCAACCGGAAGAGTCGCCAAAACAAAGCGGAACAATGATTTCATGCTGCGGTTGGATTTTTGTTAAACTGTTTTATTAAATTATTAATGTTAATTTTTTAAGAAACCCTTATCTTGAAGAAGTTTAAGGAATTTGCGGGAGAATTCTTCATTCATTTCACGGGGATATCTGACATCCGTGAATACTTGTGCAAGTGTCTCCTTTCCATTTTCTTCCACAAATTTAGAATTAGGAGGAAACTCATCTTTTGCTTTATAGAGAGTTAAGATTTCTTCATCCGTTGGTCGGAAGTAATGTTCATGAAATCTGACTGCCTCCAATGGTAATCGTTCTGTTTCTTCTGCTTTCCCTTCAGGCCAACCCAATGCGATGCAAGCTACCGGGATTACCAATTCCGGTAGGTCTAAAATATCGGAAATCAGATCTGCGTTATAGGTCACAGTACCAAGATAACAGGTACCTAACCCCATCATCTCCGCAATAGTTACAATCTGTTGAGAAATAATTGTTGCGTCCAGCATTGCGGAAGTGAAAGAAAGGAAATTATCATATCCCGGTTTTGCCCGGCTTAACTCACACCATCGCGAAAAACGATTAAAATCAGCACAGACAGTCAGAAGGATAGGGGCATTTGTGGCTGCGGGCTGATTGAAGTGTGTCGGTCTAAGGCGAGCTAGCATTTCAGCGTCACGCGTCACAATGACGGAATAAAGTTGCATATTGCCTGTTGTCGGGGCGTGCATGGCGAGCTCAATTATTTCATCGATAAGGGCATCATCGGGAGGGGTAACAGAAAATCGGCGGTAAGAATGACGATTCTTAAAATATTCCTTTAAACTTTGAAAATCCATCTATAACAAAATTCGATTATTTTATTGGCTGCAAAGATAATAAAAACATTTTTCTCAATGAAATATATAGGGTTGTAAACGTAAATAGCGGGTAGTATTAGTCCTGGTGTGAGTTTTTATGTAGAAAGTCCATAGTCATTTGATAGTTAACATGTAACCGAACCCGCGCTGATTTATGATGTGGATTGTAGGGTCGTTTCGGAGAATTCGACGAAGTTTGTGGATGTATCCGTGAAGAGAGTTCCGATTACTTATTTCATCACGCCCCCATACAGCAATCATGAGGTCGGTGGCATCAACGGTATGGCTTATATTTCCTAATAATTTTTCAAGTATGCGAGCCTCGATATTTGACAACAAGAATTCCGTGTCTTGGAAACGTAAAATCTGATTCCGCGTATCATATATATAATCCCCAAAGCTAAAAGGTTGATTAGGGGAATTTTGCATTACCCTATTACGAAGCAATGCTTTGATACGTATCAGCAATTCGCGTAGTTCAAACGGTTTCTTGAGATAGTCGTTGGCTCCTATATCAAATCCCTCTTCAATATCGTCAATTCTACTTTTGGCAGTAAGAAATACAATTGGTACAGTGGATGACAGGCGACGAATTTCCCGTGCCATTGCGAAGCCGTCAAGCCGAGGCATCATTACATCTACTATAATTAGATCTGCCCCTTCAGTCTTATATTTGGTAAGCCCATCAATACCGTCATAGGCAGCTACTACATCATATCCCTGTTGTCGGAGAGTGTCACATATTATCAACGAAAGATCGCGTTCATCTTCAACAAAAAGTATCTTACCATTCATTATTATTAACTTACAAATTTAATTGTGAATATTGTGCCCCGACCCTCCTGACTCTTGACTGATATTTCCCATCCCATCTTTTCAATAACGAGTTTTACATAGTAAAGTCCTATTCCATATCCTCTGCTATCCTGACGGTTGCCGTGAGGAACACGATAGAATTTGTCGAAGATATATGACAGACTTTTTGCGGGAATACCGATGCCATTGTCAGCTATTTTAATTCCTTCCGCAGTTAAATGGATCCGAATTATTACAGATTCCCCAGAATATTTGATTGCATTGTCAATTAGATTATTCAGTACATTTGAAAGATGGGACTTATCAGCTGTCACGATTACATTCTCCTCTGCATGCACTTCGATATTAATGACTTTATCTCTTCTCATTCGCTGAGACTCCTCTAAGTCTACTATAAGTTGCGACAAGTCAATTTTCTCCAGTTTCAAAGTCATTGTTCTTCGGCGTTCCATACTCATGGCCAAAATCTTCTCTACGAGTTCACTAAGGTGTTTAAGTTGGCTCATAGCAATAGTAAGGTATGCCGTTTTCTTGATAGTGTCATTAATCGAATCATAATGAAGCAGTGCATCATTGGCAGAATACGCTATCGAAATAGGCGTTTTCAGTTCGTGAGTCATATTGTTGACAAAGTCATCTTTCATTTCTTCAAGAGTTCGCAGTTTAGAGACGGTTTGAAAAAGGTAAGTGAAAGATATAGAGATAAGGATTATTATAGCTGCTGTGGAGAGAACAATCCCTTGCATTTGTCGGAAGACATATTCTGTCGGCCGGGAATAATATGCCACATATCTTTCTCCAGAAATTATATTATAACAAATACTTACGCTATCAAGGCGCGGATTTTGTTTTATCCTAACATCTCCGTTAAGCACATTCCCTTTCCTATCTATGTTCAGTATGGTAGCAACCTCCGGATGAATACCTGTTCTTGTAATAGCTAATCTAAACAGGCTATCAAGATCTGCAATCCGTAGATTTATCAAGGGATCGATACTCTGGTGAGCGCCATTTGCAATCTCTGATACCATAATGTCGGAATAGTTGGTGCCCGGCTTTAAAGGCTCTTTCCTCAGTTCCACAAGTTGCCCCTCCTGATCAAGTATGCTAACCATCAACGTGTCGTCCTTGATATGTCTTGACTGGGAAAAGACTTGCTCTATGTTGGCCATGGAGTCAAGAGGAGGATAGCGCTCAGATCGGTTGAGTATCTCATCAAGGTCAGCATCTTTGAGTGCCTGGATAACCATTTCCTTCGTCTGTGCGGAAACCTCATTATAGAGTTTTACCAGGCATGAGATGTTATATATCAACAGTGTTACTAATCCTACAATAAGGATTGTGCTTTTGAGCTTGAAGCGTTTCATACGCAAAGATACATATAATCTTCTTTTTCATCTTTTAATGGTTTGTTGATTTAAGACTAAATAAGGGAAGACTTAAGACTAAGTAAGGAAGATGAGCATAATAGCAATAAGTCTGTCAGCTAAATTTGCATCACATATTTTTATTGAGTAAAGATATATCTAATTCAAGTCTCATTTCTAATGATTGATTTATGCTTACAATAAAAAATAGCGTGGTGGTATCAATTTCTCTTGTTATATCTATACATGTTATATCTATACATGTGTTTGCACAACAATTTACCGAACTGGATTCAGTCAAGAGACACGAACTCAACGAAGTTGTTATCAAGGGCGAGAAGCCTCAAATCAAAGGTCAGGACGGCATGATGATTGTAGACTTACCCACAATTGTTAAGGACAAGCCGGTGAATAATATTCTTGAAGCCTTAGGTTATCTGCCGGGTGTAGTGAACAATCGCGGCCTTATTGGCCTTGCGGGAGCAAACGATGTTACTATTATTCTCAATGGAGAGTTAACTAATATGCCACTTCAAAACTTATATCAACTGCTCCATACAATCCCGGTTGACAGATTGAAGAGCGTAGAAATAATGTACAGTGCGCCCGCAAAATATCATGTCAATGGAGCTATTATAAATGTTGTCCTGAAAACGCCAACTCCATTTGAAGGGTTGCAGGGGCAATTCGGAGCCGGCTATAATCAGAAGCATTATTCCTCTTTTGGAGCAGGTTTGGCCGCATCATACGCTGTTAAAGACTGGACATTCGACCTAAATTATAGTCTTTCCCGTTTAAAGAGTTGGAATCAAGAGAAGACATACTCTAATCATCTCTGGAATGGATCACGAACAATGATTGAGGATGATATGCGCAGAAGTTCAGAAAACTGGACAAATACCATATATACTGCCATCACATATAAGGCTCTGAAGCTCACTTACAACGGTCAAATTTCATGTGATACAAAAGGTCGGAGTCTATCTGACGGCACATTAGGTGATTTTACAAATCTATATACTTACGATGGGCCCCTCAACTATCAAAATGTCGCTTTACGCTACTCTGGTTCTTTTGGACTTACGTTTGGTGGAGATTATACATATTATAGAGAGAGCCGCTGTCAATCGCTGACTCAAAACAGTAATTATCTCTTTGGCTCTCTCAATAAACAAAGCATTAACCGATGGCATCTTTATGCCGATCAACAACATCAGCTTGGCAAGTGGCAACTCAACTACGGCATTGAGTATCAACGGTCAGATGATAAGAGTTCTCAGGAGAACCATCCTGATGATAAAGGAGGTTTCTCAGCCAAATCCTCAGAAGATGTCGCAGAGGCATACATTGGTTTTCAACATTCATTTGATTGGGGTCTGTCATTCAATTTATCAGCAAAAAGTGAGTATTTCCATAATGACTCTGAGCATAATTGGAATTTTGTCCCACAATTTGGCGCAACATACTATAGCACGTCGCAGAGTATCTTTCAATTAAATTTCACTACGGAGCGTGTTTATCCCTCATATTGGGAGCTACATAGCCGATCATCATATATTAATCCTTACTCAAAGGTTATTGGAAATCCTACTTTACAGCCATATCTCAATTATGCGGCCCAGTTCAGCTATATCTTCAAGCAGAAATATGTTGCTACTCTGTATGTTTTATATGGAGACAAGGCGACGGTTCAGTTACCATATCAGTCACCGGAGGAACTAACTCTGTTATATCAGACAATAAACATGAACTATAAGCAAACCGTTGGGTTGAATCTCAATGTACCATTCAATGTTAGTTATATCTGGGAAGCCACCATAACCGCCAATATATTCAATCAGCAAGAGAAAGCAGACCATTTCCATAGCATTAGTTTTGACAATCACAAATGGATATTTTACGGGGCATTAAACAATACGTTCCGATTCAGTCAGAATTGTCCGGTCTCTCTGTCTGTGGATGTATTGTATTTATCATCTGCAGTTCAGGGAATGGCAACCTTATCCTCCATGTGGAAAGTTGATGTGGGAATGAAGTGGAGATTCGGTAAGAAGCGATGCTGCGAATTAGATCTGAAAGTTGACGATATCTTCAACGGCTGGTCTCCCACAATGACCATAAATCATTCGGGACAAGATTTCCGAATGAAAGTATGTGACATGACTCGCAATCTCAAACTTACCTTTATCTGGCGATTCAATGGCTTCAAACCAAAATCCGATACTACGATCGACACGTCACGTTTCGGTACAAGTAACTAATTTATAATTCCTTAAATTTATTCCAAATGAGAGGGTGAAAATTCTATAGATGAAAGTAAAATAATATTGAAGATACTCCATTGATTAGAAGGGATATCGATTGTGGTCGATATCCCTTCCGGTAAGTGAATATAAAATGATGAATGAATATTATTTTTATATTTCTATCACACATGCAAAATTAGAAATAAAATTCGAATATTGGAATGAAACTATATTAATTAATCGCAAAATATTTTTTAAATTTTAAATATTACTCATTTGTAAAAGAATAAATGTGTATAAAATCTTCAATACGACATACAGAATATAATAAATATACCAATTGTGCTAATTATACTCTAAATAAATTGATTAATTATGTATATATTCTAAATAGGATATATAGTAACTCCTGGATTCTAATATACAATTAAAGACCTCAATAAATCTGTAATAAATTTATTGAGGTCTTTAGATACATAGAGTTATGACTGCGATATACAATGAACATCCAATTGTGGGAACGGGAAATCAAACCCGGCTGCCGGCAATTCTTTATAAAACCTTTCGTTCATTTCAAAATATAATGGCCAATAATCTGAAGACTGTGTCCATGCTCTTACAACAATATTTATACTACTGTCGGCAAGTTCTTGTAATCCCACAAATGGGCTTCTATCAACTTTAGCCTGAGGAACACTGTTAAGTTTGATTTTTTCAAGAAAAGATTGTTGTATCTCTTCCTTATGTAAGCGTCGTTTGCGCCGGAAACGTGACCACCAAGATTCTTTTTTTTGTATTTCCTTACACTTTTCTGATGTGGGATTTTCTTCGCAAAATGATTCGAGATCAAATTGATTTTGGTTTTCGAGTTGCTTTTGGTCACGTAACAGAATATCGTCTTCAATATATTTTTTTACAATTCGGGAATCTGTCGCAAGAATAGACCGGATTTTTTCTTTTGCCATTTCAAGATCGCACCCATAAGATAAGCTTATTGTCCAATCCACTCTTCTGTATCTTTCAAGAGAGTAATTATTGATTGAACCGGTTGATAACCCTCCATTAGGAATTATAATGGCTTTATTATCCACCGTGTTAACTACGGTATGAAAAATTTGGATGGCTTTCACAGTCCCCGTGTAACCTTGCGCCTCAATGAAGTCTCCAACTTTGTAGGGTTTTAAAAGTAAAATCAAGACACCCCCGGCAAAGTTTTGAAGTGTACCGCTTAAGGCCATACCAACCGCCACTCCAGCTGAAGCGAATAAAGCTAAGAAAGAACTTGTTTCAATGCCAAGAATTCCAATGACTGTCACAATCAAAATGAAATATAAAACCATTTTGATCAATGACAAAATAAAAGTTGTCAGCGATGGTTCAATATGCCGATTGACGAGCAGAGTACGAGTAAATTTGTAGAGTTTGGTAATGACAAATTTACCTACATAGAAAACTAAGACAGCAATAAGAAGTCTAAATCCAAAGGTGATAATTCCATTTGCCAATTTGGATATGGCATCATCGAAGGAAAGATTCTCAATGGCTTTAAAAAAAGAGGATGTCTGAGGAGACACCTCCAAAGGAGGAGCAAGAGGATTATCAGTCGTGGGCAACATATTCAAATTTAGTTTTGAGGATAAACATCATTATACCAATCCAGTGTGCGATAATAATTTTCTATTGCAGACACTGAGGCTGGATCATAAATGTGTGTGGAAATGCCACTGTATTCTCCGGCAGGAATATATTGGCCTGAAAAAGTATATTGTGAGGCGAACTTACAGACAGTAAATTCTTTCAGGGATGTGTCCAGATCCCCGGGAATGGAAATTCCCGATTCAGAAGCAATTCGTCTGACTGTTTGGCGGAAATCATAAAATGAACTTACTCCACGTCTTGAATAATTAATTAATCCTTGCACAGATGGTTTGGAATATGATAGGTAACACTGACGCACAGCATCTGCCACATCTTTTATTTTTGATAGGTCAAATACACCTACGGTAACTGAAGCAGAAGTTGTTGACCACTCATAAGTATAAAAATCATATAAAGATTTGGCAGCGGCTACCAAATCCGGATTAGGGACCAGAAGATAAGGAATAGCATTTGTATAATTTAAGCCGGGACTATATACTTCTGTAGGATAACCTATAAAATAACGTGTTTTATTTCTAAGCTGATAAGCCAATTCTATTCCCCCCATATAGCAGCAATCAAACCAAATAAATTCAAAAGCATTATCAGGAATTGCATCCGCTAATTCATGTATGTCCATTTTATCGGAAACCCCATTTACTTCATCTACCCCCCACCAATAGTTCATCCCTGGATCATAAGTAGAGGGGCTGGGCAAAGATATTTTTTTAACTTCGGGCATAACATGATTTGAAAAATCCGGATCCAAGCCTCCTCCATGACTCCAAAAAATCAATCCATAGTTATTGGCTTTTCTGAGTTCTTTTACATCGGATATTACCTCCGTAAGACGTTTTGGATCGGTTGAAAAGACAGTCTCATCGTATTTTTTTACTACAGAAAAAGAATATGTTTCATCGGGATAATCACGCAGGGCTTCATATAGTATGACTGAGCGACCTTTGGAAGATGTGGTTGGAGTGGTTTCCAAAAGGAACAATCTAACTTTTTGTGGGTCGGTCTGTTTTAGACCAAGGAGCATCTCTGATTTATCAGCTAATAAATTAGAATACAAATTATTAGCTGAGGCTGCATAAACTAGAATCACCGTTTCAAAGCTGTCGGGGGTTGGTGGAGGTGGTGGAGTAGGAGTATCTTTTGAACAACCGTTTAATAAAACGGAAAATAAAGAGAGAACCAAAACTAAATGAGAGAATGTAAGAATCTTTGAAAATTGGGGTCTATGTCTAAAGATATGATATGGAAATTTGTGTAGTTGAAGCATGATCGACTTATTATAATAATCTGATAATGGGATTATAACTTACAAAGTTACAATATAAAACGTCGTTTTCAAAATAACGATCTATTTTTTTACTAAATTTAGTTTGAATTTGGTTTTTAAGAATTAATTGTTAATTTTGCATTTAAATGTTAAGTAACTTCGTTTTTTACATTTTATCAATAAACTTAGTTGTTAATTATTTGTTAAAGTATTAAGAAATATACCAGTATTAGCTTGAAAATAGCTTAAAGTTGTTTTATTTTAGTATTCTTTAACTACAAAATACGGAAAACGGCAAAACATGAAAAAGTCTACTATTTGGCTTTTGACCATAGTAATGGCAATCACATTTGGCGCTTTGCTTTATTTTCAAATCATGTATTTGGAAAATATGGTAAAAATGCGGGAGGGTCAATTCTCTGAAAATGTGATGCGGTCTCTTTATGCTACAGCCGGTTATCTGGAAAAACAAGAAACCCTTCATTTCCTTGAGGAAGATGCTAAGGTGATAGAATCAACGGTTTATGACGGGATAGGAGGGGCAGGGACGTATAATATTAATATTAGTTTTGCGACACCTGCTGAATCAGGATTGCAAGGTAGTTTTGACGAATCGACTACATATAAAACCTCTTCTTTATATCCCTCTCCAACAGAAGATGTTTCGAAGCGATATAAGACACTTCAGGAGGTGATACGGAGCCAATATCTGTATCAACAGGGTCTATTGAACGAAGTGATATTAAGTATTCTTCGCGATTCAGGGAGTCGGCCGATTGTAGAACGGGCGGACTCAGCGAAAATCAGACGCTATCTGAAGCTTGAATTAGCCAATAATGGATTAAACGTGCCATTTGTTTTTGCGGTGACAGATGGGAAAAACAATGTAATATATCAGACGGAAGGTTTTGATTTAGAACAGGAAAAAGGCGTTTATACCCAGGCGTTGTTTCCCAACACTAATTCTCGATATTTTTTAAAAATTGAGTTTCCTACCAAAAATTCTTATATATTTTCATCGGTTAGATTCCTGATTCCGACCTTATCTCTGACTTTAATCCTTCTTGTAATTTTTCTTTACACAATAATTGTGGCCTTCAAACAGAAGAAACTAACAGAGATGAAGAGTGATTTTATCAATAATATGACTCATGAGTTAAAGACTCCAATTTCCACTATCAGTTTGGCGGGCCAAATGCTAAGTGATGATGCAGTACGGAAATCTCCTACGTCGCTCAAACATCTGTCGAATGTTATTACCGAGGAGTCGAAACGCTTGAGGTTTCAAGTTGATAAAGTATTGCAGCTTTCAGTATTTGACAATACGGGGAGTGCAATGAAATTTTCGGATGTAGATGCTGATTCACTTATATCCAATGTTGTTAATACGTTTAAGATTAAGGTTGAAAAGTATGGAGGAAGTTTGACTTGCAAGCTTGAGGCTGCTAATCCGTTTGTTTCAGTCGACAAAATGCAATTCACAAACGTGATTTTTAATCTGCTTGACAATGCCGTCAAATATATGAAGGAAGATGAAGAACCTCATCTTGAAATAACCACGCGCAATCTATCTGCCGACTCGCAACTTGAAATAAGAATAAAGGATAATGGGATAGGGATACGCAAAGAGGATATCAAACGAATTTTCGATAAGTTCTATCGAGTTTCAACGGGGAATCGGCATGACGTAAAAGGATTTGGACTTGGACTGGCTTATGTAAAAAAGATGGTCAGCATCTTTAAAGGTACAATTTCTGTAGAAAGTGAATTTGGAGTTGGAACGACTTTTATAATACTTCTCCCAACGGCCAATCTACCTGAGGAGAATGAAGAAGAATAATAAATTAATATAAAACATACATAACGATGGAAGAAAAAACAAGAATTCTCCTCTGTGAGGATGACGAAAACCTGGGAATGTTGCTACGTGAATTTCTTCAGGCCAAAGGATTTTATGCAGATCTATGTCCGGATGGAGATAAAGGTTATAAGACTTTTTTGAAAGGTCAGTATGACTTATGCGTGCTGGATGTTATGATGCCGAAAAAAGATGGTTTTACTCTTGCTCAAGAAATTCGAAATGTGAATGCGGAAGTGCCAATTATCTTTTTGACGGCGAAAACTCTAAAAGATGATGTTCTTGAAGGGTTTAAACTCGGAGCAGATGATTATTTGACGAAACCCTTCTCCATGGAGGAGTTGGTAAGCCGTATAGGCGCAATTTTACGTCGAGTACGCGGAAAGAAAGACCGGGAAATCACGATGTACAAAATTGGTAAGTACACTTTTGACACACAGAAACAAACTCTGAATTTTGAAGGTAATATTACCAAACTTACAACTAAAGAGTCTGAATTGTTGGCCCTCCTTTGCTCGCATTCCAATGATATCCTGGAGCGCAATTTTGCACTTAAGTCGATATGGATTGATGATAATTATTTTAATGCCAGAAGCATGGATGTATATATCACCAAACTTCGCAAACATCTTAAACAGGATCCAGCGGTTGAAATAATGAACATTCATGGGAAAGGATATAAACTTATCCATCCAGGTGCAGATGAAGATAATACCCATGAATAATTGTCGATCTGTTTATTGAGATGAAAAAATAAAGATCAATAAATAGTCAAAGAAGTCGGTGCATTGTGCTTGAAGAAGGTAAACAATGTACCGTTTTTTTATATTTGCAGAATTGTCAGGTAATGATTATCTTTGCAAATATTACATTTCACTTGGGATAAAAACTGAGAAATGAAAGATCTGGTCAACCGAATAGTATTTGGTGTTATATATATCGCTGTAATAGTCATAGCTCTCCTTTTAGGTCAAAATGGGTTAATTTTTTTGACTCTTCTATTGGGAATATTGGCAACTATAGAATTTGCAAAAATCACGCGTGGAATCACTAAGGAAAACCTACCGGGGATTTTGGCGGATGTGACATGTGTCGGCTTTCTGACCCTTTCCCCTTTTGGAGCTCCCTTCATATTGTGGATTATATGTTTGATGGTCAGAATGATCATGCTCTTATATACGCGATCGGACAACCCTCTTGGAGAAATGGCCTATTCTCTTATGAGCCAAATATATATTGGTCTACCGATGGCTTTAATGATTATTATTGGTGATTGGTTTTCCATTCCCTCTTTAGTATTAGCTCTATTCATCTTAATTTGGATAAATGATACCGGTGCTTATGTCGTAGGATGTACGATTGGGCGTCATAGATTATTTCCATCCATCTCTCCTAAGAAATCGTGGGAAGGATTTTTTGGGGGCTTATTATTCTCAATAATTGCGGGGATTATTATGGGGTGGAACTGGAGTGGTTTTTTCGGTTTCCGTTATGGAATACCGGTTTGGATTGGATTGGGGATAATCGTATCTGTTTTTGGGACGTGGGGAGACTTAATAGAGTCAATGATCAAAAGAAATCTTAAAATAAAGGATTCAGGGCATTTGATCCCGGGTCATGGAGGAATACTTGACCGAATCGACTCGCTGTTGCTTGTTATTCCTGCGTCATCGATTTATTTCTTTTTTTGTCTCTTATATATCTAATTTTAATACCTATTAATAGGTATTTTGATATTCTCTTAGTCATTTCCTCATCCGTTATTTAAGAAAGAAGGATGAGAAATGACTAAATTTGTATATCGAAAACAAATCATACACAAATAAAAGGGTCAGGAGGTATAGGACCATAGAATTTGTTAATGATATTTCTAATAGAAGATATATGAGATTGTCAGATCTACAACCGGGAGAATCCGGAGTAATTACTAAGATACTTGGTCACGGTGCTTTTCGAAAGAGAGTGATGGAAATGGGGTTCGTCAAGGGTCGTCAAGTCACCTCTATACTTAATGCTCCTCTTCAAGACCCTGTCAAATATTCTATCATGGATTATGAGGTTTCCCTTCGCCGTGAAGAGGCATCTATGATTGAGATAATAAGTATAGAGGATTGGGGGAAAATGGAGAAACCGGCTGATCGAGCAGAAATAGGTGTCCATGATTCAGCTTCCAAGGGAAAAGTAAGAAACGACAGAGTAATTAATGTCGCTCTGATTGGCAATCCTAATTGTGGCAAGACTTCTTTATTTAATATTGTTTCGGGCGCGCATGAACATGTGGGTAATTATGCGGGTGTAACTGTTGGTGCCAAGGAGGGTAATCTAACATATAAAGGGTATAAATTTAATATTATCGATCTACCAGGGACCTATTCTTTATCCGCATATTCACCTGAAGAGCTTTATGTGTTGCGATATCTAAAGGAAGAGACACCGGATGTGATTGTCAATGTGGTTGTTGCATCAAATATAGAGCGAAACCTCTTCTTGACGACCGAGCTGATTGATATGAACCGAAGCATGGTCATAGACTTGAACATGTATGACGAGTTGAAGCGATCGGGAAATAAGCTGGATTATTCGACATTAGGAAAAATGCTGGGTGTCCCGATAGTTCCGACCACAGCTTCAACCGGGGAAGGAGTGGAAAAATTATTAGATACTATTATTGAGGTCTATGAGCTGAAAAATAAGGATGTTAGGCATATTCATGTCAGAATGCGGCCGGAACTTGAAAGTGCGGTCAATAAATTGAAAGATGCAATAAAGCAAGATTCAAGTATCGGCCACCATTTCTCACCTCGATATTTGGCCATCAAGTTTCTTGAGGGAGATCCTGAAGTGGAGCATATGCTGGAGCATTGCAGAGCCTATCCCCAATGGAAATCGCTTCGTGATTCAGAAAGTGAAAAAGTAAAGAAGGAACTTGGAGAGGACGTTGCATCGGCGGTTGCTGGAGATAAATACGGTTTTGTTCGGGGCGCCCTCAAAGAGACAATGGTGGAAAATGAGAGTCAGGAAGAGAAGTCTACCCGGATCATAGATTCGCTTGTGACGAGTAAACTTTTTGGGTTTCCTATTTTTATTTTGGTCATGTGGTTTATCTTTTGGTGTACCTTCCAAATTGGTTCCTATCCGATGGAATGGATCGAAAATATAGTTGCATGGACATCTTCAATCATAGGTAAACAAATGACCGATGGACCATTTAAAGATCTATTGTTGGATGGAATAATCGGGGGCGTAGGAGGAGTTATAGTATTCTTACCTAATATTTTAATACTCTATTTTTTTATTTCCTTTATGGAGGATTCGGGATATATGGCCCGAGTTGCATTTATTATGGATAAGCTGATGCATAAGATGGGACTTCACGGGAAGTCTTTTATTCCGCTTATCATGGGTTTTGGGTGTAATGTTCCTGCCATTATGTCGACCCGCATAATTGAAAGTAAGTCTTCCCGATTAATAACGATTTTGATAAATCCCTTTATGAGCTGTTCGGCTCGAATTCCAATATATGTGCTTTTGGTAGGAGCCTTTTTCCCTCGCCATGGCTCACTTATTTTTACGGGTCTTTATCTATTGGGAATAATAATCGCAGTTCTTACTGCATGGATGTTAAGAAAATTTTGGTATAAGGAGGATGAAACACCATTTGTGATGGAATTACCTCCTTATCGTATTCCGACAGCGAAGGCAACCATCAGGAATATGTGGAGTAAAGCTAAGCAGTATCTGCGCAAGATGGGAGGCTTGATTCTTGTGGCATCTATAATCATTTGGGCCTTATCTTATTTCCCTCAACGTACAGTGTCGGAAGTCCCGGCCACATACTTGTCGACAGCCTTAACGGATATTAAGGCGGGAAATCCTGAACTAAGTATAGAGGAAGGGGAGGAGTTGGCAACAAAAGAATACCAACAGGAAAATTCTATCTTAGGGGATGTCGGGCGAGTTTGTGAGCCGGTCGTAAAACCCCTTGGATTTGATTGGAAAGTGAGTGTATCACTTTTGGCCGGGGCAGCCGCAAAGGAAGTTGTTGTATCGACTTTGGGTGTGCTGTATGTGGGAGATGATGATGCGGATATGTTGGCTAAACGATTGAAATCCCCCTCGCAAATAAGCGGACAACCGCCATTTACACCATTAAAGGCGCTGGTATTTATGATTTTTGTATTGCTTTATTTCCCGTGTATTGCTACTATTGCGGCTATCATAAAAGAAACCGGCTCATGGAAATATGGTCTATTCTCGGTTGTCTACAATACCGGACTTGCATGGCTAATTTCTTTTATAGTCTATCGGATAGGATTACTTTTTTAATTATACTATTTTTTGCGAGAAGAACGGTATTTACGAGCTTTGTCAAGATGTTTTGCCGCCATATCGTCCATTCCCAACCGAAGAAAGACTCGAGCAATGCGTTGATGAAGGTCGGGATTCTTCTTAGATAATTTGATAGCTGCGGTATATTCTAAAAGTGCTTCCTCGGGATGATTGTCTTTTTCAGCCAGTTCACCTTTTAAGATGTGAAGATCTAAAAGAGGGATTAGTTTTTCTTGCTCCGCAACTTCAATATCCAAATGAGCTTCTAAATTTCGATTTAACTGTAGAAGTGAGGAAATGCGTCCTACAATTGCATCCGGAAGAGTGGACTCCAAGCGGAGTGCTTTATCAAAATTAGATATAGCCGCTTTTGCGGCCCCTTCTATTGACAGACATTCCCTACCCATTTCTACATATTCGAGGGCTAAGGAATGGAGTTCATCTTTGGCCTGCTGGAGTTGGTCTTGGAGGGTATTTATTAATTTAAGTTTTTGAGCAATGAATTTTACTACCGCGGGACGCTCGAGATCGTGCGTCAGTAACAGCGCCTGAGCGGTTTTTACGGTCGCATCATTCATGTCAAAATTATCGAAAGCCTCCAAGGCTTCGGCATATAGAATTTTACTTTTTGCCTCATCCAGAGCTTTCTCAATGCGCGGACGATCGTTGAATTGTGCTGAATATTTTACTGCCCCCTGGCTCACAATAACGTCGCGTCGAGAAATAGGCGACTGAAATGTCAATCCCTCTAAAGAGCGACAACGACTTAACGCAACATAAGTCTGTCCAGCCGAAAAAGCTCCTTGCCCCATTTCAATATTAACTTTATTGAATGTCAATCCTTGACTTTTATGCACAGTCAGAGCCCACGCAGCTTTAATTGGGAACTGGATAAACCGACCGATAACGTCTTCAGTAACTTTGTTTGATTTTTCGTCATAGGTGTAACGGATGTTTTCCCACACTTCTCTCTCCAAAGCATGGGCAGTCCCATTTTCTAATTTGATTCTAATAGTATTTTCTTCTATCTCTTCGATTTGAGCAAGAGTGCCATTTACCCATCTATGATCTTTGTCATTTTTTAGAAGAATAATCTGTTCATCTTTCTTGACTCGCAAATGTAAATCCGTTGGAAGGGAACGAGTGGGAAATTCGCCTTCAATGACTCCATCAAAGATTTTTTCTGGATTTGGATTTTTCTCCATTCGCTGGGAGTTGATGCAGTCAACTAACTCGCGACGAGATGCAAGAGTCATTACAAATTCATTTTCTTCAGGCAGATTTGATGAGATATTGATCGAGGAGGGATAATACCTTGAATTTAGTTGAATCAAGTCATCAGAAGTGGGCCGATTTAATCTGATTCGGTCCAGCATTTCGACAAAGGATTTGTCGGATTGGCGATAGACTTTCTTCAATTCAATGGCAAGTAAGGAATTTTTTTTAAATGCAACCGCGTTGAAGAAAAAGAGATCGCTGTAAAAACGAGTGAGAATTGTACGAGTGGCAGCTGTGACAACGGGTTCGAGTTGAAAGATGTCACCAACAAGAAGAAGTTGTTTCCCACCAAAAGGCTCTTTTCTATTGTGAGTAATGGCTCTAAGTAAACGATCTATAAAATCAATTGTGTCCGGACGCACCATTGAAATCTCATCGATTATTAAAAGATCTAAAGCCTTGATTAAATGTGACTTTTCTTTGTTAATCCGAATTTTTTTCAATATTCGAGAGACAGAATAATCCGGGTCATCCGGAGGAATTGGCCTAAGCGGAACTTGAAAGAATGAATGAATTGTAACTCCCCCAACGTTAATTGCAGCAATTCCTGTGGGGGCTAATACAATATATTTTTTCTTGGTATTCTCACAAATATAGCGTAGAAAGGTGGATTTTCCGGTGCCCGCTTTGCCAGTTAGAAAAATGCTTTTATTTGTATGCCGAATTAAATTCCAGGCTTGCAGAAATTCAGCGTTCGCCAAATCTAAGTTCTCCGGGAGAGCCAACATATTAATAAGAAAATTTATTTAATTTGCTCAACGATGAGAAAACTCCAATGAGTGAACAGAATGAGGATGGAAAATGTGTTTACCTACTTTGTTTTCATAGGCAAGGCTTCCATTAACAAAAACACTTTCAATTGTATTTGAAAAGACAGTCCCCTCTAATGGTGACCAGCCGCATTTTGTTAGTAAGTTTGATTTGCAAACAGCGGTTGAGACCGAAGGATTGAGTATTACTATGTCAGCATAGTAGCCCGGACGTAAATAGCCGCGTTTTTCCACACCAAAAAGTTCAGCCGGGTTGTGTGCCATCATTTCAACTACTTTTTCAATCCCCCAATAACCTTCTTTTGCCAATTCCAGCATCATTAGTAGAGAATGTTGTACCAAGGGTCCTCCTGAAGCGGCATGCAAAGCATCCCCGGCTTTTTCTTCAAGAAGATGAGGAGCATGGTCGGTTGCAACAATATCTATTCTGCCGTCGGCAACAGCCTTCCGAAGCTCATCCCGATCGGTGGCAGTTTTTACGGCGGGATTCCACTTAATTCGAGTTCCTAAGCGAGAGTAATCTTCATCAGTAAACCATAGATGATGTACACAGACCTCGGAATTTATTTTTTTATCAGTTAATTTCCCCGGCTCTAAAAGTTTAGCTTCATCAGCAGTCGAAAGATGAAGTAAAAGTAGACGAGTCCCATGTTTAAATGCTCGCTTAATGGCTTTTTGAGTGGATGATAAACAGGCCTCTCTACTTCTAATAAGGGGATGACAATTCATTGGCACTTCACCCGGAAAATATTTCTTTTTAAATATTTCAGAATTTCCGCGAATGATATTTTCATCTTCGCTATGGACTGCCACAATTTGAGAGCTACTGAAAATTGAATCAAGAGCTTTTTCCGAATCTACGAGCATATTTCCAGTAGAAGCTCCAAGAAAGACTTTTATTCCTGGAATTTTAGAAAAATCCGCCGCTGGCAACTCATTGGTATTATCGTTGGTTGCTCCCAGCCAAAAGCTATAGTTTACGGTGGATGATTCTTTTCCCCGTCTCATTTTATCTTCCCATGCCTCCAGGGTGACTGTGGGAGGTTTAACATTTGGCATATCCATGAAAGAGGTGACACCACCGGCTAAGGCAGCCCGACTTTCAGAGGCTATATCGGCTTTGTGTGTTAATCCCGGCTCTCTAAAATGAACTTGGTCATCAATACATCCAGGTAAAATATATTTGCCTTTCAAATCAATTATTTCAGAGACATTACTCAAGATTTCAGAGTCGGGGGTGCCGCGTCCGACAGATGATATAAACTCACCATCGACTGTCAGATACCCATATGAAATAATTCCTTCATTTACAATTCGGGCATTTAAAAAAAGTTTTTCCGGCATGAAACAGGATAGAATGTAAAGTAAAAAGCCTACAATTTATGTGATAGCGTACACGTATTATCGCTTTGAAAATAGACTTTTCAAACGTAATTTAATGACACCAAAAATAGCTTCTCCAAAAATACCACCGCTCATTTTTGATGTTCCCAAAACTCGGTTGACAAATACAATTGGGACTTCGATAATTTTGAAACGTTTGCGATAAGCTTTAAATTTCATTTCAATTTGGAATGCGTAACCCTTAAACTCTATTGAATCCAGGTCAATTGCTTCCAGAACTTCCCGTCGATAACAAACAAATCCAGCAGTAGTGTCACGTAGTTTCATGCCTGTAATCAGACGCACATAAGCTGAGGCATAATAAGACATAAGGACGCGACCCATAGGCCAATTCACAACGTTTACCCCGGTGATATATCGTGAACCGATAGCTAAATCTGCTCCTTCTTCGTGGCAAGCCTTGTAAAGTTTTATAAGGTCTTTTGGGTTATGAGAGAAATCAGCATCCATCTCAATTATGTAGCGATACCCTTTGGCAAGCGCCCATTTAAACCCATGAATATATGCAGTGCCGAGGCCAAGTTTTCCTTTACGTTCTTCAAGATAAATTCTTTCAGGATGACGGCGCATCGCTTCGCGAACAGCAGCAGCTGTCCCATCAGGCGAATTATCATCGACAACAAGTATATCGAATCTAATTGGCAGAGACAAAACTGTCTGAAGCATCATGTTGATGTTTTCTATCTCGTTGTATGTAGGAATGATAACTACTACTTGATGCATCGTAGAGGAGTATGGGTAAGACACTTTTGTGTGCAAAGATAACAAAAAAACCGACACCAATCCCTATCAATTAAACATAAAATCAAAAATCTAAACTGTAACAAAGTTTTATCCGACGTAAATATTTCTCAGATAGTTGCATTTTTGTTCATTTATAGAAGTCTAAGGAATAAGATTTAGTTTAGGACAATAATCCCTTTATCCATTTCATTATTAAAATAGAACTCTTAAAATTGGGGGGTCGGGAGGAGATATCTCACCCCTTATTATATTAACTTCTGTAGAAGTGTGGCCATGAGATGAATAAATAGGGTTTGCTATGGTCAAAACTTTTCATTACCTTTGCAAATAACATTTATATAGCGAATTTCTACATGCTCTGGTTTAATAGAATATTTGGGGTATTTGCAATTATGGCTTCAACTGCATTTGCGAGTTTTGCCGACCTTCCTGTAGTAAATTTACAGGGTAAGTCCTTCTATTATTATGATGTTCAGAAAGGTGAATCGCTTTATGGAATTGCTAAAGCTAACGGATGGGATGTCGATATCCTTAGGGAGTTGAATCCTGTCGTTTCCATCGACCCTAAAAAAGGGACACGATTGTATTATCCTGTTTTGACAGATGACTCACATATTGAAAAGGAAATTAAGTCTCATCAGATAGTTCCCCAGTCGAAAGTTATTCACCATTATGTTGAAAAGGGGGATAATGTTTACTCAATAGCAAAAAAATATAGTGTGCCAGTTGATTTGATATATTATCAAAATCCCTCCTCACGTCTTGGTATTAAAATTGGAGAGACCTTATCCATTGACCCCACCATCCCGGTTGATGCTCCCGTTAACTATGTCATAAACTATGGTGACACTCCCTATAGTATCTCAAAAAAGTTTAATTGCTCAGTAGAGGATATCTACAGAGAAAACCCTGGAGTGAGTGATAAAAATTTTAAAAGCGGACATACTATTAAAGTCCCGGTAAACTCCAATCGCCATAGGATAAGAAATGAGATAGTAAAAGAAGAGCAACTCGAAAGTTTTACTACATATAAGGTGGGAAAAGAAGAATCTTGGGAAGGTATAGCTAATAAGATCGGGACTCCGACCGTTGACCTTCAAGCTTCAAATCAAGATAAGATTCTTAAAAAAGGGACTATTTTGTCGATTCCTAAATACAATGAAGTAGAAGTTGTGAAGCAATATGTTGAGACTGATCCAAGAGAATCGAGTCCTGAAGGACGGGAGCAGATTTATCAAGATGTTCAGTTTCAGCTTTCTCAAAATCCTCAGCAAATTAGAGCTGTTATAGTATTGGAATCTCCTGAATCTAATAAAGATTTAGAGTTTTGTCGAGGATTTCTAACTGCAGTAGACCAATATAAAAAAGAAGGATTTGAGATTACTTTATCAATTATAAAGGGTAATAGACCTCAAGAAGAGGTGATGGAAGATATTATGCGGATTAAGCCCAACTTGATTTTTCCTACTACCGACAAATTAACTCCAGAATATTTGGCAGGCTATGCTTATACCCATAATGCTCATTTAATTAACTCTTTAGATTTGAAGTCAAATTTGGTTGATGCCAATGAGATGATAGTGCAATGTATGCCTTCCTCGGGGTTGTTTAACGACATAGTTACAAATTATATTCTAACACACTTTGCTAACCGAAAAATAATTTTGGTGGGAGACAATAATGAAGATGATTCTTTAGCAACTCAACTGTTATCGAGACTTTCCTCCTCTCAAGTGCTGAGTCTCTCTCCTGAAGAAGTAAAGGATTATCCATTTTATAATACAGACTCTTATCTTGTATATTCTTCACAGACTAAGAAAGCCGATGTTATAGATTTACTTGAACATTTAGATAAGGTGCGTCAAGAATCTCCCAATATTGAAATGTCAGTAGTCGGACGCCCAAATTGGATTACTTTAGCGGATGGGATGAAAGAAATATTTTTCAGGAATGATGTCTATATTCCTTCACGGTTTTATTTTGATACAAATGAACCTGATAGTAAGAAATTTTTGGCCGCGTTTAAGACTCTTTTCAATCATCCTCCATTAAAATCCTTTCCGGTTTATGCGGCAATCGGATTTGATATTGCGAATTATTTCCTTCCTCTTCAAGCTTATGATTCTAATGATTTTTTGAAAAAACCAGTGACAGCATTTCCGCAGCTACAAGTTGGAGTAAATCTAAAAAAGATAAGTTTGAATGGGGGCTATGTTAATCCGGTTTGTTATTTCCTGCATTATTCGCCCGTCGAATATGTAGACAAAATAAGAATTGACTGATGATTAATCATTTAATCCGAAGTTCTTTAATAGTATTTTTCCTGTGTTTTACCTTTTTGACGGGTACAACACAAACTCATTATAATGCTAATAGAGCCATTGGAGGTAAAGCCGGGGGAGATATGTCGAGAATCTTTTTTAATCCGGGTGTACCCCAAAGCTTTCAGTTTGGAGGAGTAGCCGGTCTGACTTTTCGTTATGTTGAGGAATCTCATTTTGGATTGATTGCTGAAATCAATTGGACTCAACGAGGATGGAAGGAAAATTTTGAGAATCATCCCTACAATTATTCGCGAACTCTAAATTATATTCAAATTCCTGTACTGGCGCATATTTATTTTGGACGTCGTGGACGTTTTTTTGTGAATGCGGGCCCAGAAGTGGGATTTTATCTTGGGGATGCAGTTAAAGCAAATTTTGATCCGAAAAATACCTCCGACCTCCAAGATTTTCCCAATACTAATCGAACAAATATGCAATTGACAATGCCGGTTAATCAAAAAATTGATTATGGTATTTCAGCTGGCTTAGGTGGTGAGTTCAGTATTAATAAAAAAAATGCGTTATATTTGGAAGCCCGATTTTATTACGGACTTGGGAATGTCTTGAAATCCGGTCGCACTGATCCTTTCAATTCATCTAATCAAATGTCGATAAGTCTTTGTGTAGGATATTGGTATCGAATTAAATAAAATTTGAATGGTACGACATATTGTAACTTTTCGTCTTCACGGCACACCAGCCGAACGAATGAATGCTTGTAGTCAATTTGCAAAGGCTTTAAAAAATCTTCCCGGTAAAATTCCGGGGTTAATTTCAATGGAAGTAGGCATAAATCAAAATCCTTTGGAAGAGTGGGATTTGGTTTTAACTGCTACTTTAGATAAAATGGAAGATGTGGCCGTATATGCTAACCATCCTGATCATATTGAAGCTGCAAAAATTATTGCTCCCTTGAAGTTGGCTCGGGCCTGTGTGGATTACGAAATATAATCATCCTACTACATAAGATATTTTGAGAAGGTCCTCGAATAGAATGAATATGCGAAAGACTATTACATTCTTCGTAGCATTTTTATGGAGTATGATATGGTTTAGCTCATGTTCGGACCTAAAAAAGAATTATATTCCCGATTCATTAGGGAAATTTACCTTTTCGCTTCAAAAACTGGCTGATTCTTCTCCAGGTCATGTTGGAATTGCCATTATATCTTCGCACGAAGATACTGTTGTTATAAACAATTTACCTGACTATCCATTAATGAGCGTTTTTAAGATGCATCAGGCTTTGGGAGTTGCTGATGCATTAGACAAGAAGAATGTCTCTTTCGATAGTATCTTGAAAATTTCAGCAAATGAAATTGACAACAACACGTGGAGTCCATTGCGGGAAAAATTGGGAAGTGGAGAATGGAGTATAAGTATTCGCGATCTCCTCAAGGGATGTTTAATTGAGAGTGACAACAATGCGAGCAATATTCTGTTCTCTCATATTTCTTCGGTTTCCTCGACGGATAGCTTATGTCGAATCTTAACAGGTCGTAACGATTTTGATATAAAATATTCGGAGCAAGAAATGCAGTCGGATAACTTCCTATGTTATAGTAATAAAAGTTCACCTCTTTGTTGCGCGGTTCTGATAACTAAAATTATGACGGACAGCCTTGTTTCTCCCGAAAAACAAAATGAGATAAGAGAGATGCTGCTGAATTGCCGCACCGGCCAATCACGACTTGCTAAACCACTAGATCAGAAAGATGAGATAAAATTTGCACATAAAACCGGCTCCGGATATGTCAATGAAAGGGGAGAGGTGACAGCAGTAAATGATGTTGGAATTTTCTTTTTCCCCGATGGAAATTGGATTTCACTGGCAGTTCTAATAAAAGACTATCCTGGGACTTTTGCTGAAGCTGAAAAAATAATTGCTATTGTTTCCTTTTACACCCTAAAATATTTTTGCAAATATAACTCACCTAATTTACAGGACATAAAAATGTCTACAGATAAATAATTCTCTGATTGGAACTTCCCCGAAATTTTAGATCCGGATTGCGAAGTGATTCTATAAATTTACCTTCTACGATGGCCTCAGCTTGGCAAACAGCATTTTTTAGAACGGAATTAGTTTGAATTTCTTCCCAAGAAAAACCGGTATATATCCATACACTAAATCCAAGTGCTACTATTTCTGAAATAAGTAGGGAAATTTTCTTTGGTTGAAAAAGAGGATCTCCCCCTGTTAAGGTAACATTAAATTCTTCCTCTTGGATTATTTCTATAATTTCGGAAAGTTTCATTTGTTTTCCCGCAGAGAAATCCCATGACTGAGGGTTATGGCAACCGGGACATTGGTGGCGACAACCTGCTAAATAAATTGATGTCCGAAATCCTGGGCCGTCAACTGTAGTGCCACGCTCAATTTTTAGAACGTTGAAATAAATTTCTTCCATCCTCCCAGCAATTCCGAGTAAATAAATTACTTATGAATTATTCGGTCTTTTAATTCCGCTAATTTAGCAGAATTCCATCGATCTGTAGTACCCACTAAATATCCTGTAATACGCTGGATAGTTTCGAAGCGGGAACCACATTTGGGACAATTGGTTTGATCAGTTGCAGCATTCTCATATCCGCATTGTGGACAATGATTTCTATTATGATTCACAGAGCCATACCCGATATTATATTTATCCATCATATCCACAATTTGCATAATTGCCTCCTCATTGTGAGTGGCATCTCCATCCAGTTCTACATAAAATATGTGTCCTCCTCGAGTAAGTTCATGGTAAGGTGCTTCTATTTTTGCTTTATGGCGCGGAGAACAATGATATCCTACTGGAATATGATTGGAATTGGTATAATAATCCTTATCAGTCACTCCTGAAATAACACCAAATGACTGACGATCTCGGGCTGTGAATCGTCCCGACAGTCCTTCCGCAGGAGTTGCTAATATTGAATAATTATGATTATATTTTTCGCAAAACTCATTAGCTCTACTCCGCATATGACCAACAATTTTAAGCCCCAGTATTTGAGCCTCACTTGATTCTCCATGATGTTGCCCAATCAGAGAAGTAAGACATTCCGCCAAACCAATGAACCCTATTCCGAGAGTACCTTGATTCATTACAGATTCAATCGTATCATTATATCCTAAAGATTCCGACCCATTCCACAACCGACTCATAACAAGGGGAAATTGTTTTGCGAATGCAGTTTTTTGGAAATTAAATCGTTCTTCAAGTTGAAGAGCTGTTAAATCAAGTATTTCATCAAGATGACGAAAAAAAGCATCAATGCGTTCCTCCTGATTGACTATTGAAGAAACTTCCAATGCCAAACGAACAATATTGATAGTGGTAAAAGAAAGATTTCCGCGGCCAATAGATGTTACCTCGCCAAATCGGTTTTCAAACACTCGGGTCCGACAGCCCATGGTGGCAACTTCATACCTGTATCTTTTCGGATCTTTTTCGTCCCATAATGGGGATTGATTAAAAGTTGCATCCAAATTTAAAAAGTTCGGGAAGAATCGGCGAGCGGACACTTTGCACGCGAACTTATACAAATCATAGTTTCGATCTGCTGGCAAATAACTAACGCCCCGTTTCTTTTTCCAAATTTGGATTGGGAAAATGGCAGTTGCGCCATTCCCTACTCCTTCGTACGTACTTTGTAATATTTCTCTAATTACACATCTTCCTTCGGCAGAAGTATCTGTGCCATAATTGATTGAAGAAAATACAACTTGATTACCCCCTCGCGAATGGATGGTATTCATATTATGGATGAAGGCTTCCATAGCTTGATGCACTCGAGCGACTGTCCTATTTATAGAATGCTGAAGTAGTCTTTCTTCACCTTTAAGATTATCAATGGGGCGATGAATGAAATCATCAAGTTCTATCTCATAAAGATGTCTTAAATCGTTTCCGGATATTTTTTCCAAATCCTTTAATTCTTCGATAAAACTCTTACGCACATAAGGGGCCAAATAAAAATCAAAAGCAGGAATTGCCTGGCCTCCATGCATTTCGTTTTGAGCTGTTTCTAAAGAAATACACGCAAGGACACTTGCTGTTTCAATTCGTTTTGCTGGGCGTGATTCTCCATGACCAACCACAAATCCATCTTGTAAAATCTTATCCAGAGGATGTTGGACGCAGGTAAGGCTCTTGGTGGGATAATAATCTTTGTCGTGGATATGAATATAATTATTTCTAACTGCAGCTTTTACTTCGGGTGAAAGCAGATAATCGTCTACGAAGGGTTTGGTTGTTTCAGAAGCAAATTTCATCATCATTCCGGCTGGAGAATCCGTGTTCATATTAGCATTTTCACGGGTATTGTCAGTATTTTTTGCTTCGATTATTTCAACAAACATCTCGCGTGTTTTAGCTCGTCCGGCAACATATCTTTTATCCC
>CAZNMC010000003.1:0-68226 GCA_964574285.1 uncultured Sangeribacter sp.
TTTTCATTCTCTAAAGAGCAGTTCGACTCTGCTATGGGCTACTTTCCCCAATCCACCTATCCCCAGAGACCGACGATCCCCTCCAACCCCGTCGGTCTCTACCCTTTTTTTATACCCCCTCTCTCCGCTGGGCCGGATTGACAATCCCTCTCACCTTCATTCATCAGACAGACTCCTTCTCGTGGCAATAAAAATAACAGGGGATGCATCCATTCTTAATCGGTGCATCCCCTGATTCGTTAGTTTCAGCTGTCTCTTAATGTTTCGGCTTGATGTTGAGCTTAACAGGCTTAATCATATTTTCCGGGCTCAGAATCGTGTCCAGATCCTCCTTGCTCAGGATGTCATGCTCCAACACCAGATCGTAAACGCTTTTCCCTGTCTCCAGGGCTTCCTTAGCGATCTTTGTCGAATTCTTATAGCCAATAACCGGGTTGAGGGCTGTCACGATGCCAATGCTGTCGTGTACATAGCGCCGGCAGCGCTCCTCGTTGGCTACTATTCCGTCGATGCATCTTACACGCAAAGTGTCAAACCCGTTGCAGAGCAAATCCACTGACTCAAAGTCGCATTGAGCCATCACAGGCTCCATGGCGTTCAGCTCCATCTGAGCAGCTTCACCGCTCATCGTCACACAGAGCTCATTGCCAATCACCTTGTAGCAGATCTGATTCATGACCTCAGGAATTACCGGGTTCACTTTGCCGGGCATGATTGAGCTTCCCGGTTGCATAGCCGGAAGATTGAACTCCCCGAGACCACAACGCGGACCCGATGCAAGAAGACGCAGATCGTTGCATATCTTGTTCATCTTGACTGCTACACGCTTCATCGCTGACGCATAGCCTACCAGGCAAGAAGTGTCCGATGTGGCGCCAACCATGTCCTCGGTCAGACGGAATTCAAGTCCGGTGATGCGGCAAAGTGCTGCAACGCATTTTTCTGCATATCCCGGTTCTGCACAGATACCCGTGCCGATGGCCGTGGCTCCCATGTTGACAGTCAGGAAATCTGCAGCTGCCTCTTCCAAATGTTTGATTTCATCGTTCAGGATGCTCGCAAAGCCACTGAAAGTCTGCCCCAAAGTCATCGGCACTGCGTCTTCCAGCTGAGTGCGGCCCATTTTGATCACATTCTTGAATTCTTCCGACTTGGCCCGGAATGAATCTATTACTTTGCGGAGATGCTCAACCAGTTTGACATGAGAATACCACATTCCGATGTGGATAGCGGTCGGATAGGCATCGTTAGTCGATTGGGCGCAATTCACATGGTCGTTAGGCGAGCAGAACTGATATTCCCCGCGTTGGTGACCCATAAGTTCAAGAGCGCGATTGGCTATGACTTCATTCGCGTTCATGTTGGTGGTCGTCCCCGCGCCTCCCTGAATCATGTCGACAGGGAATTGATCGTGGTGCTTGCCTTCCATGATTTCGCGGCAGGCTTCCACGATTGCGTCGTGTTGCTCTTTGGTGAGCAGACCCAGCTCATAGTTCGCGTCTGCAGCTGCCATTTTTGTGATGGCCAGCCCCTTGATGAACAGTGGGTATTCGTTGAGATGGAATTTGCTGATTTCGAAGTTCTCGATGCCCCGGAGGGTCTGAACTCCGTAGAGTGCGCTTGCGGGTATCTCGCGCGCACCTAAAAGGTCGCTTTCAATGCGAAATTCTTCAGCCATGAGTGGAAAAAGATGTTAAGGTTAAAATATTCGCAAAGTTAAGAATTTTTTCCTTATTATCCCCCTTTATTTCTCCAAAAATATTTTTGCTATCCATCGCTTTCCCCATTTGTCCCATATATCCCCTTTCCCTCCAAAATGAAATCACCGCGCCCTCTTTTACAGAAGAAAGCGCGGTGAGAAACAAAAACTCTTTATTTACGATTTGTCCCGCATGAAGATTGCAATCGGAGTCCCGTGGAAATCCCAATGATCCCGAATCTTGTTTTCCAAAAAGCGCCGATAAGGCTCTTTGACCCATTGCGGCAAATTGCAGAAAAATACGAAAGTAGGGATGACAGCCTCCTTCAGCATCGTCACATACTTGATCTTAACAAACTTCCCCTTGTTGGATGGGGGCGGAGTGATAGCGATCTGCTCAAGCATATAAGTGTTGAGCTGCGACGTCGGGATCAGACGCCGGCGGTTCTTGTAGACATCTATGGCGGTCTCAAGCACCTTGAAAATACGTTGTTTCGTCAGCGCAGACGTGAAGATGATCGGAAAATCGGTGAACGGTGCAAACTTGGACCGTATCGCTTGTTCGAAGCGCTTTTGGGTTTCCAACGATTTGTCTTCTACCAGATCCCATTTATTCACGCAAACGACCAACCCTTTCTTATTCCGCTGAATAAGGCCGAAAATATTCCCGTCCTGGGCTTCGATGCCACGCGTCGCGTCAATCATCAGGATGCATACATCCGAGGCTTCAATGGCCCGTATCGAGCGGATAACCGAATAATACTCGATGTCCTCATTCACTTTCTGCTTTTTCCGGATTCCAGCCGTGTCCACCAGGTAGAAATCGAATCCGAACTTATTGTAGCGATGATAGATGGAGTCGCGGGTCGTGCCGGCTATCTCCGTCACGATGTGGCGTTCCTCGCCGATAAAGGCATTGATAAGACTGGATTTGCCCGCATTCGGACGCCCGACTATTGCGAACTTCGGAACTTCGGCTTCCGCTTCATCTTCCTCCGGACGGTCCGGCATATCCTTTACGATTTCGTCAAGCAAATCCCCTGTCCCCGATCCGTTGGCCGAGGACACTTCGATAGGATCGCCCAAGCCCAATGAATAAAATTCAGGTATATTATATCGTGCATTCCCGACATCCTCTTTGTTGGCAACTAATATAACAGGTTTTTTCGACCGTCGTAAAATCGCTGCGACATGGTCGTCCAAATCCGTCACGCCGGTTGTGGCGTCCACCACGAACAGAATCACGTCCGCTTCATCAATGGCGATTTCCACTTGCTTGTTGATTTCTTCCTCAAAAATGTCGTCGGAATTCACAACCCACCCTCCGGTGTCCACAATGGAAAATTCCTGACCGTTCCAGTCGACTTTGCCGTATTGGCGGTCGCGGGTCGTTCCGGCTGTGTCGTCCACAATCGCACGCCGGGTCTGCGTCAAGCGGTTGAACAACGTCGATTTGCCGACATTGGGCCGCCCTACTATTGCTATGAGCTTGCTCATCTCTTTTATTTTGTTTTATTTGACCCTCATCCCCCCACCGGGCCGGGACGACAGTCGTTCATAGTGTTTTCTTATTCTATATAGCCGAAAGCGCGAAGCTTGTTTTCACGGTTACGCCAGTCTTTCTCCACCTTTACAAATAGCTCCAGAAAGACTTTCTTGTCGAAGAATTTTTCAATGTCCTGACGGGCTTCGATGCCGATCCGTTTGATTTTCTCCCCGCCTTTGCCGATGATGATTCCCTTTTGCGAGTCGCGCTCAACATAGATGACAGCCATGATGTGGATCGACTTCTCCTTTTCATCAAATTTCTCCACAAGCACTTCCGTCGAATAAGGAATTTCTTTGTCGTAGTTGAGAAGCAATTTTTCCCGGATAATTTCCGTCACGAAGAATCGTGCCGGTTTGTCGGTCAGTGAGTCCTTGCCGAAATAAGGTGGAGCTACCGGCAGAAGGTCGACGATGCGTGCCTTCAGATTGTCGATATTGAAATGCTCCGTGGCGCTTGTAGGGAAAATTTCCGCATTAGGAAGCCGTTCTTTCCATCGGCCGACAAGCTCCTCCAACTCTTCCTGACTCTTGCAGAGATCAATCTTATTGATCACCAGCAACACGGGAATCGTTTCTTTAGCTACCCGGTCCAGATACTCCTTATTCTTTTCAGGATCTTCCACCGTATCGGTCACGTAGAGCAAAATGTCTGCATCCGTCAATGCCCCTTCCGAAAACTCAAGCATTGATTCCTGAAGCTTATACTTCGGTTTGAGCACCCCCGGCGTGTCCGAATACACAATCTGATACTCCGGCGTGTTGACGATGCCCATGATGCGATGGCGTGTCGTCTGTGCCTTAGAGGTGATGATGGAGATTCTCTCTCCCACCAGATCATTCATCAGCGTCGATTTGCCGACATTGGGGTTTCCTACTATGTTGACGAAGCCGGCTTTGTGAGATTGTGACTCCGGAACCGGACTATTGAGTGTTTTCTTTTCTTCTTCCATGAGTTGAATGTTATATCTTTTTCATAAATATAACGCACGGAGACCAAAGGAAGTTTTTAACAACTTCAGGAGGACGCTTCAAAATGATGGATTTTGAAATGCCCTCCTGTGATATTCGTTCTTCAATCACCACCCCGGGTTCCGGAGCGATGCCGACACTGTCATCCCTTTTCAGGAGTGTCGAAAGCCCAGATCAGATACATGGCTCCCCACGTGAAGCCCGCTCCGAAGGCCGTCATGATAATCCGGTCCCCCTTATGGAGCCGGGTCTTGTATTCGTCCAGACACAGCGGTATGGAAGCCGCCGACGTGTTGCCATAGTGCTGAATATTGATAAGCAGCTTTTCAGGTTGGATTTTCAACCGGTCCGCGATAGCTTCGATGATGCGTAGATTAGCCTGATGAGGAACAAACCAGTCGATGCCATCCACCGTCAGTTCATTCCGACGCATGACAGTCTGAGATGCCGACAGCATGTCGCGTACCGCATGTTTATAGACCGCTCTTCCCTCTTGGTAGATATAATGTTCGCGGGCCTCCACTGTCTCGATAGTGGCCGGGCGCACTGAGCCTCCCGCTTTCATCAGAAGATGGGACAACCCGGACCCGTCTACATGAAAATCACCGTCGATGACTCCTACCGGTTCCTCCGTTGGCTCAACAAGCACAGCTGCTGCCGCGTCGCCAAACAGTGGACAGGTCGCCCGATCCTGATAGTCGGTCATGCTCGACATTTTCTCAGCGCAAACCACAATGATTTTGCGATAGAGTCCCGATTCAATGTATGCTCGCGCAGCTTGCATCGTCACCAAAAAACCCGCGCACGCCGCCTGGATGTCGTAGGCGTAGGCTTTGTCGAGATGGCACCCGTGGGCAATCACAGACGCTGTCGACGGAAAGCGGTAGTCCGGGTTCGAAGTGGCGCAAATCAGCAGATCTATCTCGTCCGGATTAATATGATAATCCGCCATCAGCTTGTCGACCGCTTTGATGCCCAAATACCCCGAGCCCTTCCCTTCTTCGTGGAGAATACGCCGTTCCTTAACACCGACGCGAGTTGTAATCCATTCGTCGTTGGTGTCAACCATCTTTGAGAGCATCTCGTTGTCGAGAATGTCGTCGGGCACATAAGAGGCTATGCCGCTAATCTTAGCATTCATCGTAGTTGAGGAATTATCAGATGATAAAAATTGGTTCGCCTTCTCTTGCTCTTATCGTCTGCCTTGCGTTGACTTCCGAGACTTTGCCTTCATCGTCCGCCCGGGTTTGGCTTCCGTAGGCACTGCCTTCATCGTCCGCCCGGGTTGGCTTCCGTAGGCATTGCCTTTATCGTCCGCGCTGGTTTGGCTTCCGTGGCTTTACGAACCGTCTAAGGGTAAATTTTCCCGATTGCAGCCCGATGGCTGGTGGGATAGTATAATATAACTTTAAGCATCCGTAGGCCGGGACGGGAAGCTTCTCGAACTCTTTTTTCGAGGAAGCTGCCGCTGCCGGCCTGCCGGAAACGTTTTCCCTGACTTTTTCCGCTTAGATTGCTTTAGCTTCCTTGTCGATTACAAGCTTGCCACGGTAGTAGCCACATTCGCCACATACTGTGTGGTAAATATGCCACGCGCCGCAGTTGGGGCAGATAGCCAGTGTCGGAATAAGAGCCATGTCGTGGGTGCGACGTTTGGCAGTGCGGGTGTGTGATTGTCTGCGTTTAGGATGTGCCATGATTTATTTACTTGTCTTATCGTTCGTTATAATTTTTATTTTCAATTCAATTCCGGCGTTGCGATTCATTCGTCGCCCATTTCCTCCGAGTCGAGCGATTCCGTCTCCTCGAGATCTTCGTCCATCCCATCAGCTCCGCCGGGGTTGTGCTTGTTCAGCACCGCTGCCATAGCTCTGTTGCATTGCCCGGGAGCATGAACATGACGCAATGGCACAGTCAGCATGATGGTGTCATACAACATATAGGCCACATTCAGGTATGAATCACTATACGGTATAATGAGTAGATCCTCGCTTGCATCGTTATATTCATCACCATATTGGACTGTCAGGTGATACGTCGTGTCCACCTCGTGATCCATCGGATCCAGGCATCGGTCACAAGGTATCTCCATCGCCCCATGGAAGGTGAACGTCAGGTCGAAAGCCTCGTTCTTCTTCACCATGTCCAAATGGACCGATATGTGTGCGTTGTCGACTTCCTGGTTTTCCATATTGCGGAAGAAGTCGGTGTCGCATACGAACTCTTGTGTGTATTTCCCATCGGCCTTGCCGGCCAATTCTACTTTATATTGCGAGAATTTTCCCACTGTCGTGCAGTCCCTGAACGGGCTTTGTTTTTAGCGTATAGACTGCCCCGTGGCCGAACTTGGCTGCGGGGTGATTGAAAAAACGCTACAAAATTAGTCACATTTTGTTTAACCGCCAACTATTTCACAAATTTTTTGATAATAAATTCTCCATACTTTCTTTTCGAACCTTTTCTTTCAAGATTAATTATTTGCTCCCGATGAGTCTTTTTTCTATTGCGAGTTTTCTATTGCGAGCCGTTTTCATTTACTTTTTTCTTTCCGGTTTAGTTTCTGATGGCTGTATCTTACTTTATCTGTGAGCAAAATATAGGACGAATTTTGCTCTTGCCTCTGAAAAAGTGCTGAAAAATTAATTTTGTGTGAAAAAGTGAAATTTTTTTATTTTTAGTAAAAATTAGCACTTGAAGCTGTTAAAACAAGCAAAGAGTTAGGATAAAAGTGTGATTATTGTAGGAAATGAAGAAAAATGATAGCAAAATGTAAGCTGATGATGTTATTATGTGTTTGGAAGAAAGAAAAAATAAGTAAAAATATTTGTTTATGTCAAAATTAGTGTTTATCTTTGCTCTTGTAATATGAAATGAGTCGCGGATGCGACAAGATTTCGTTTTGACAGATATTGGAAAAATTCGTGTCTTCATTCTCGCGCGAGCAAGTAGAAGATGCTATCCGATGACGAGTTTCTCGTCAGAGGGTTTGTATGTTTGGTTGAATAATGGTACAACTGTTTTCCAATCTTCTCCGGCTTTCGCAATGCGCCGGAGGAAGAGAATGGAAAACAAGGATTGGAGTCCGTCGGGAAGGCAGGCTCTTTTCTTTTTCAGTTCTAACCTTGGGACGCTTTTAACTTGGTGACCGGCGTTGCGCCGCTGTTGGTCCTAAGTTTTTTCTCGCTGTGATCAGATCGATTTTGCAGTCAGAGGGAAGAAATTTAGGGAACCGGGTCGAAGCCTGACCCTCCCCAGGGATGACACCGTGCGATTCGCTTCAGGGCTAACCATCCTCCTCGGATAGCTCCGTGTTTCCGTATGGCTTCGATGGCATATTGGCTGCAGGTTGGAGTGTAGCGGCAAGCTGCCGGAAGATGGGGCGAAATAGCTGATTGATAAAATCGTATGGGAAGAATCAGAAGTGTGGAGAGCAACGAGGATAGTTTCATAATGAGGACGGGAAAGCGATTTTATCAATTTTGACCAGCAATTTCTGCATGGATTTCTCGATTTTCGAATAATCCACGTTTTTATCTGCCACGAAGACAATTCCGACCGAAAGGGTGCGTATGGATTCTTCGGCTGTTATTTTTTTTAGCAATGGCAACCGGTGCAGACGCCACGATTCCCGAATCCGACGACGCATCCTCACTCGGTCCACAGCCCGGCGTCTTTTTTTCTTCGGGACCGTCACCATCAGTTGAAGCTGGCCTGTCGAGGGGGGGATATGCCCCTTAAACATTCCTTCAAGCTCTTCTGCCTGCATGGGGAGTACCATCGCCCGAAGCGGCCACTCATACAGCCTTTGTCCTTCGGAAAACACCCGGTCCACCAAAGTGCGCAGCCGCAAGCGTTCCGATTGACGGAAACGCAATGGCGAAGGGGGATTGAACTGCTGTGTTGATTCCATTCTCATGCAAAAATAATTATTTCTGCGTGGGCTGGCAAATATTGGCTCTTTTTTTGCGTTTTGATGTTGCGACCCTCTCTCTCGTTTTTATCTGCTAAATCTTTTTATCTAAATATCATGGGCAAGAATCAGACCATTCTTTTTCATTCCACCGTCTTCGGCCCCATACGCAGCCGACGCCTCGGTGTCTCTCTGGGTGTCAACCTCATGCCTTCCGATGGCAAAGTCTGTTCGTTCGACTGCATCTATTGCGAAGCCGGATATAACGCTCAGGGTGCCGGCACTGCCGGTCTCCCCGCCCGCGACCGGGTTCGGGATGAGCTCGAAGCGAAGCTGTCGGCCATGCATGCTGCTTCCGACCCGCTCGATGTCATCACTTTTTCGGGCAACGGTGAGCCTACGCTTCATCCCGAATTCAGCGGCATCATCGACGACACGCTGGCTCTGCGCGACCGTTTTTATCCCGGAGCGAAGGTTTCGGTTCTTTCTAATTCCACCCGGATTTTCGACCCTCGGGTAGTCGAGGCCCTAAAGAAGGTGGACAACAATATTCTCAAGCTCGATTCTGCCATTGAGTCCACTATGCGGCTTATCGATGCTCCCCAGTCGAAAGATTTCACCGTTGAGCGTGTGGTCGAGGGTCTTAAGCAGTTTGAAGGGCAGGCCGTCGTTCAGACCATGCTTCTTCGGGGAGAGCATGAAGGCATCGCTGTCGACAACACCACTCCTGAAGAAATTGATGCCCTCATTGATGCTTACCGCATCATCAGGCCACGCGAAGTCATGCTCTACAGTCTTGACCGGTCCACTCCCGAGGAAAAGCTCCGGAAAGTGGAGCGCGACGAGATTGCCCGCATTGCTGCCAAGGTCGAAGAAGCCGGAATCAAAGCTACCTGCTATTAATCATCTCTAACGTTTCACTTTGGATATGAAAATGATTTTCCCTTCCTCTCTTCGCGAGGGCGACATGGTGGCTATCATCGCCCCGGCCTCAGTTGTCCGTGAGGAGTATATAGATGGAGCTGCCGAAGTTTTGGCGAAGCGCGGTTTTGTTCCGATCGTCATGCCCCATGCCAAAGGGCCGGCCGACGGATCTTATGCTTCGTCCGAAAGCCGGAGGGTGGCAGATTTTGCAGCCGCGTGGAACGATCCACGCATCAAGGCCGTTCTCTGTGCCCGGGGAGGTTACGGCTGCGTCGGGATTCTCCCGGCTCTTCCCAACTCCATGATCCGGGCCAATGCCAAGTGGCTGGTAGGATTTTCGGATGTCTCCGCACTCCATGCCATGCTTCTTTCTGCCGGTGTGGCTTCGATTCACGGTCCGATGGCCAAGCATCTATGTCAGGAACCGGCCGACGATCCTTCGACGCAGGCTCTCTTCGACATTCTCACTTCCGACCGCAGCGTCGAATATTCATGCGGGAGCGACCCGAAGAGTTTTGCCGGCGACGCCCGTGGGCGACTGCGGGGTGGCAATCTGGCGGTCCTCAACGGCTTGGCAGCCACTCGCTTCGACATCTTGAAGGCCGACCCGGCCGACGAGGATGTTATCCTCTTTATGGAAGACATCGCCGAGCCGATTTACAAGGTGGAGAGAGTTTTGTGGCGACTGCGTATGAGCGGCACGCTCAACCGCGTTGCCGGATTGATTTTCGGAAATTTTGCCGATCATCGCCCCGACAGCAATTTCCCATCCATGGAAGAGATGATCCGCAGTCGCATCCTGGATTGGGGGTTGGAAGGGATTCCCGTTGCATTCGGTTTCCCGGTGGGTCACCAGAGGGAAAATCTCCCGCTTATTGAAGGCTCATGGGCGCGACTTCAGATTGCGGATGAAGGTAGAGTCAATCTAACAATGGAACGTCGATGAAAGCACTTATTCAGCGTGTCAGCCGCGCCTCCGTCAGCGTAGGCGGAGAGGAGGTGTCGGCCATAGAAAAAGGATTGTTGATCTTGCTTGGGGTTGTCGAAGGCGACACGGCCTCCGACGCGGAGAAATTAGCCCGAAAAATTGTCGCGATGCGCATCTTTCCGGATTCTGAGGGAGTGATGAACATCAATGTCAAAGAAGTCGGGGGAGAGATTCTTGCTGTCAGTCAGTTTACCTTGGCGGCTTCGTTGCGCCGGGGCAACAGACCCTCTTATGCAGCTGCCGCCGGACGGGAGACGGCCTTGCCGCTATATGAATATTTCTGCGGATATCTGGAGACGCTTCTGGAGAAAAAGACTGCCCGGGGAGTTTTTGGGGCCGACATGCAGGTTGAACTAATCAACGATGGCCCGGTCACCATCATTGCCGACACTGAATCGTTTTAATAATTATTACCAATAAAAAATAGCAAAGCAGGGATCTCCGCCTGGGAATCCCTGCTTTGGTGATTTTATGCGTCGGAAGCAGATTATTTTTTGAGAATCTCCCGACCTTTTTCGATTGCTTTCTCGTTGAGAGGGATAAGCTTGTGGTGGCGTTCCGGAAGAGATTTCTTCAAGCCTTTGATCACATTTTCCATCGGGAGCTTATAGGGCATTGCTTCGAGCAGTGCGCCCATGACAACCATATTGTAAGCCTTGGAGTTGCCTATTTCAAGAGTAGCGTCCATAGCGTCGATGGGATAGATTTCGATATCGTCGCGGGTCGGACGGTTGTGGATGCCGTTGGTGTCGAAAATCAGGATACCGCCGGGTTTCACTTTGGGAGCGAACTTGTCGAGACTCTGCTGGTTGAGAGCGATGACGATGTCGTATTTGTCAAGGACGGGTGAAGAGATTTTTTCGTCGGAAAGGATGACAGTCACGTTGGCTGTGCCGCCGCGCTGCTCGGGACCGTAGGAGGGCATCCAGGTTACTTCCTTGTCGTCCATCAGACCGGAGTAGGCGAGGATTTTACCCATTGAGAGCACACCCTGGCCACCGAAGCCTGCTATGATGATTTCTTCTTTCATTGCTGTTGGGTTTTTGTGGAGTGATTAATAGGGTGATTACTCGTTTTTGAGGTCGCCAAGAGGATATTTCGGGAACATGTTTTCTGCCATCCATTCGTTGGATTTTTCCGGTGAGAGTTTCCAGCCCGAATTACATGTAGCCACTACTTCTACCACTGAGGTGCCTTTTTTAGCGAGAGCGTTTTCGAAGGCTTTCTTGAGAGCTGCCTTGGTCTTGCGCACTGCCGCCGGAGTGTGGACAGCTTGGCGAGTTACGTAGCAGGTGCCGTCGAGGATTGCCATAAGGTTGGTGATTTCCAGTGGGTGTCCGTTCAGGTCGACACGACGTCCATAAGGGGTAGTGGCGGTCTTTTGGCCTACGAGCGTGGTCGGAGCCATCTGGCCGCCGGTCATGCCGTAGATAGCATTGTTGACAAAGATCATCACGATGTTTTCACCGCGGTTGGCAGCGTGGATGGATTCTGCTGTGCCGATAGCCGACATGTCGCCGTCGCCCTGATAGGTGAAGACAACGTTTTCGGGCCACAGGCGGCTGACAGCAGTGGCGACTGCGGGTGCACGGCCGTGGGCGGCTTCCACCCAGTCGACATCGATATAATTGTATGCGAACACGGCGCAGCCTACCGGTGAGACACCGATGGTCTTATCCGTAAGCCCCAGCTCGGCAATTACCTCGGCTACCAGCTTGTGGATAACGCCGTGGGAACACCCGGGGCAGTAGTGCATGTGTACTTCATCGAGAAGCTCAGGTTTGCTGTAAACCTTATTCTCCGGACGGATGATATCTTGGATTTCCATTGATTCGTTTTTGGTGTTTGAAGTAAGTGGTGGATTACTTGTTGATCAGCTTCTCTTCGAGGGCTACTACAACTTCGTCCGGGCTGGGGATGATGCCGCCGAGGCGTCCGAAGTGTTCAACGGGGAGAGCATCGTGGACGGCCAGACGCACGTCTTCAATCATCTGGCCCGCATTGAGTTCAACGCAAAGCACACCTTTCTTGCCTTGAGCGGCTTTGTGGATGGCTTCGGTCGGGAAGGGCCAGAGTGTGATGGGACGGATGATACCCACTTTGATGCCTTTTTCAGCAGCGAGTTCTTTAGCTTTGTCGCAGATACGCGCGATGGAGCCAAAGGCCACGATGAGATAGTCGGCGCCTTCGACGTCTATTTCTTCCCAGCGGGTTTCGTTGTGTTCGATTTCGCGATAGCGTTCCTGCAGCTTGTGGTTGATCACTTCCATGCGGGCTGATTCGAGTTCGAGCGAAGTGATGACGTTGCGTTTGCGACCGTCTTTGCGGCCGTCGGCTGCCCACGGACACTGTTTGCGGATTTCTTCCTCAGTGCGGCGGGGACGCTGCTCGGGAAGCACCACTTTTTCCATCATCTGGCCTACGATGCCGTCGGCCAAAATCATGGCGGGGTTGGAGTATTTGAATGCGAGGTCCATGCCCAGCCCTACGAAGTCCACCATTTCCTGCACTGTCGAAGGTGCAAGCACGATCAGGTGATAGTCGCCGTGGCCTCCCCCTTTAGTGGCTTGGAAGTAGTCGGCTTGAGATGGCTGGATGGTGCCCAGACCCGGGCCTCCACGCATCACGTTCAGAATCAGAGCCGGCAGCGACGCTGCAGCAATGTAGGAGATACCTTCCTGCTTGAGGCTGACGCCCGGCGAGGAAGATGAGGTCATGACGGCCTTTCCGGAGGCGGCTCCTCCGTATACCATATTGATGGCGGCAACTTCCGATTCAGCCTGGAGCACTACCATGCCCGTAGTCTCCCAGGGCATCAGCTCCTCGAGTGTCTCGAGCACTTCGGACTGAGGAGTGATAGGGTAACCGAAATAGCCGTCGAATCCGAAGCGGATTGCGGCGTGGGCTATTGCCTCGTTGCCCTTCATTAATCTTACCTCTTCTTTCATATTTTTGTCAAGTTAGATTTCGGTTAGAAAAGTTTCGTTTCGTTGGATTGTAGATGGGTTTGAAATTTGATTCGAATGCGGCTCTGCGCCGCGTCTAGGTCGGATTCAGTCGACCTTTACGCGATATACTTCGATACATGCGTCGGGACATACCCATGCGCATGAGCAGCAGCCCGTGCAGTTGTCGGGGTTTGCCATATAAGCGTAGTGATAGCCTCGGTCGTTCACTTCGTTGGGCTGAAGCGAAAGCGTGTTGGTCGGGCATGCCACCACGCAGAGATTGCAACCTTTGCATCTTTCGATGTTGACCGTGATTGCTCCTTTTACTTTTGCCATTTCTGTGAGTATTGATTTAAGTTGTTTGTTGTCGATTTTTCCGGATAAAAACCGCTTTGAGACAGTTTCCGTAATTTTCCCACAAAAGTACGAAATTTTTTCGTATTACATAGGGCTGCTTTTTCTGTTTTACAGCATGTTTTTACCTCTCTCTCCTTTCCGATCCCCTTTGGAGGCGTTTTGAAGCTTCGCTGAAGGCCTCCATGATGGCGGTCGGACGGTCGGATGCAAATGCTCCCAGGTGATAGTCTTCGTCGGCGTTGGTTTCCGGCGCCCAATACCACACACCGCGACACCGCCCCTCGGTGGTCGTCAGCGACAGATCGATGAGCCGGCTCAGGAGTTCTTTTCCCTCGGCGGGATGGCGGGCGTCGAAGCCCGTCTCGACGATCATCGTGTCGGTGTCGTATTTTTGTCCGATATGACGGATGACCTCCATGGCATCCGCAAACGTCGACTCAGCGTCCGGTCTATATCCTCCCTCGATGGCCCAATAGGGATAGACACTCATTCCGACCATGTCCCATTTCGCCCCGTGGGCAAGCATCCCGTCGAGCATCCGGTCGTAGAGTTCGCGGTCGAATCCATTGTCGAAATGGACCAGGACGCTTGCCTCGGGATAGACCTCTTTGGCTGCTTCGTAACCGGCCTGGTGAAGCCCGGCATATTCTCGCATGTTTTCCGGAGTCCGACCCATCGGCCAAAGGAAACCGTTGGTGGTCTCGTTGCCGATTTGCACCAGACTCACCTTGATGCCGTTTGAGCGCAGAAGCTGGAGTGTGGAGCGCGTGTGGGCGGCCAGGGAGTCTTTCATGCTTTCATAATCAAGATTTTTCCATTGCGCCGGAATATTTTGTTTTCCCGGGTCGGCCCACCAGTCGCTGTAATGAAAATCAATCATTATTTCCATTCCCAGAGCGTTGGCGCGTCGGGCCATCACCAGTACATCTTCGGGCGAGCAGAAGCCTTCTGCGGGTTTTTTCCAGACGCGCAGGCGAATTCCGTTCAGTCCGTAGTCTTTCATCAATTGTGTTGTCTCGACCCGGTGACCCAAAGTGTCGCAGGTAAATCGGCCGCGGGCTTCGTCGGCAGTAGTGCCGGAGATGTCGGCGCCGAGGATGAAATCGCCTGCATGGATATGGAAGAGGGTCAGCCAGAAGAACAGAAGCGTAACGAGGAGGTGTTTCATATCACTTGTTAGTATTTGGTTTGGAATTCAGTCGGTGGGCCGAAACCGGAAGACGTTTTCTGGCCCGGTACATAGGGGTGCCCGAGGTGAATTTCTTCCAGTCGTCCGGGCTCATTTCTTTTGCCTGCGCATCGGTAAGGGTAAGAATCCCGGGTCGGTTCGCCACGGTTTCTGCCGGAAGAAATTCGGGTAATGTGAGAGAGGAATCAATCTGAGAATTGTAGGGGCAGACGAGTTGGCAGATGTCGCACCCATAGAGAGTGTTTTGTCCGGCCGGAGTGGTCACGACGGTTCTCCCCTCCCCCTCTTCGATCCACTCTTCGGGTTGCGCTTCGATGGTGAGATACGAAAGGCAGCGCGAAGCGCGCAGGGTGCCGTCGGGGAGTAAAGCTCCTCCGGGACAGGCTTTCCGGCATTGGCCGCAATGATGGCATCGGGCTCTCGAAGGGACGTCGGGGGGCAATTCGAGCGATGTCAGTATTTCGCAGAGGAAAACGAAACTGCCATAGCCGTCTATGATGATTGTGCCGTTGTCGCCCAATCGGCCGATACCGGCTTTCATCGCCCAATATCTTTCAGGGAGCGGCGCCGAGTCCACACAGATACGGGTAGTGGCTCCCGTGTCGGCTTCCAGGCGTCTGCAGAGCGGTCGCAACCGGGCGCGGAGAGCCTCGTGGTAGTCTTGCCCGTAAGCATACATGGCTATTGCCGGAAGAGATGGTGGCCGCTGTTGAGGTTGATAATAGGGAAATGCGATGCTGACGATGGTTTTGACCTCCGGCAAGACATTTCGCGGATGGGAGCGGAGGTCGCGATGGCGTTCCAGCCATTCCATCCCGGCGTGGTTCCCTTGTTCCAGCCAGCGGTCGAACTCATTGATAAGACCGGATGCCGGAGTCTCGGCTCGTGCAAAGCCGACAGCTACTGCACCGATACGCAGAATTTCAGCCCGCAGAGAAGATTTGTCCCAGATCATTTTCTTCCGAAGTCTGCCGGTATTTCCCCCCAGATTTCAGTCTGCCATTTGAGAACGGGGATGTCGGTCGGATGAGTACGCAGCCATATTTCGGCCCGGCGGATGAGCTCGCTGACTTTCGGATTTCCTTTTTCGCCGGTCAATTTGGTATTGGCGGTTTTTTTCCTGACCCATGACATGGCTGTGCGGGAATCCGAATAAATAGTGTGGCGTTCCCCTCGCTGATACATCAGCGACAGCGCGTGGACAATGGCAAGAAATTCACCGATGTTGTTGGTTGAGGGTGCGACCGGCCCGAAATGAAACACCCGCTGCCCCGTCGCAAGATCGATGCACTGATATTCCATTTTGCCGGGATTGCCAAGACACGAAGCATCCACTGCCCAGGCGGTCGGGTCTATTTCCGGAAACATTTTTTTCTGTTGGTCGAGCGTCAGGATTCGGTCGGCTTCCCTTTCCGGTTTCCTTTTGGCTGCCCCGGCTTTGAGAAGAAGCGACCCCAGCGACGAAAGGGTGGAGTCAGGACCGTTGCGATAGGCCAGGCTGGCCGCTTCGGCTGAGTCGAAACCCTTATATCGGGCGCCCGGGAAGCCTTCTATTTGCTCTCGCGCATCTTCCCATTCGTCGTAGACACCGGTTTGGCGTCCCACCCATACCGTATAATATTTTTTTCTGTGGTGGCTCACGTGGCTTGTTGAGTAGTAAATGGTTTTGGAGATTTATTTGTCGAAGACCGGTTCCCCACGGAAAACATAGTTCGCCCGCAGCGTGTCGAAATCCTCCGGATGAGCTTTCAGCGGAGCTGTGTCGTCCAACGGATTATAAGACTCCAGGATGGCTTTTGCGGTCACTTGAGAGGGCGATTCGTAAGCCGGCGCCAGACCCGACAGATCAGGAGTGAATCCGAAATACTCTCCTACCGTTTCAAGCACCATCCGGGTGGCGCGTTGCTTCCCTTCGAGTGAATACCCGGCAATGTGAAATGTGCCGATGTCGACTTTTTGCAGCAACTCTTTGTTGAGAGCCGGTTCTCCCTCCCATGTGTCGATGATTGCACGGATTCTTCCTTCATTGACAGCCTGAAGCAGAGCATCATTGTCTGCAACGGGCCCGCGGGCCGCGTTGACAAGAAGGGCTCCGGGCTTCATTTTCTCAAGCGCCTTGGAGTCGATAAGATGGAAAGTCGGGTGAGTTCCCGTTTTGATAAGGGGGGTGTGAAGCGTTACGGCATCGGCTTGACCCAATACTTCTTCGAGGGGAGTGTCGGGAAAGTCCAGCAGACCCGCTTCTTGCTTGGGAGGGTCGCTGACAAGTACTTTTGCTCCCATGCGTCGTCCCCAGTCAGCCACGATCGATCCGACGTTGCCGCAGCCGACCACTCCCAACGTTTGTGTAGCCGGGTCAAAACCGGAGCGCAGCAGCGCCGACCAGACATATTGAGCCACTCCGGGCGCGTTGCAGCCCGGAGAGTTCCGGCAGAGGATTCCGGCTTGACGACACCAGTCGAGATCGAATTGGTCCATGCCGATGGTGGCCGTCGCGATGAGTCTGACGTTGGAGTTGCGCAGCAATTCTTCATTGCATCGGGTGCGTGTGCGGATAATCATGGCATCCGCATCAGCCACTATCTCCGGGGTGAAACCGAATTGGTCGGCATAGACAATGGAAGCAAAGGGTTCGAGACGGCCTTTGATGAAAGGAATGTTGTCGTCGACGATTATTTTGGGGCGATTCATGCTCATAGGATTCCGGCTGAGAAGAGGAAAAGAAAAATGTAGGCAAGAGCGACAAGAATCAAGCCGGCCGTATGCTCCTGATTGCCGTTACCGTGGCGCAGTGCGAAGATGTTGGCCAGTTGTGTGGCAGAGGCAATGAAGAGGGCCGGCAGATAGTCGGTGAAAAGAGTGAAGTTAAACAGGCATCCCGCAGTAGCGACGAAGCCTATAAGCGTTATCACAAGATTGAAACGGCGCAGGGAAGCGTTCGAGGTCAGCAAGCGAATGGAATTGGAGATGCCCGTCAGAATTGTCCATAACGCCGTGATGGCGGCAGGGATAGCCGTGGCGGCCACAATAGGACTGATGTCGGAGGGTAGTTGGAACGGATTGGCCGGGGTGAAATCGTAGGGGGAGACCAGTCCCAGGCCTAAAAGAGCCCAATAGGGTGCTACAAGGCCGAGAATGTAGGCTACTGTTTCTTTAATTCTGACTGCCTTCAGGATAACGGCGCATGGAAAAAAGAGAATGGCGAAAGGAATGAAAGACAAACTGAAAGCCGCTCCAAGCGAGAGCAGCGATGCAAGAGCAAAGAGCGGATGGGTGTTGTTGCCGTTTTCTCGGCATCCGAAGAGCAGCCAAAGGCAGAGAATCAACGTGGCGCCAAGAAGCATTCCTGCATTGAGTCGCTCCACATCCGCCGGCACAGAGGCTGTCAGCAGCAAAAAGGTCGCAGCCAGATAAAGACTTCTGGATGCTACAAAATTGTATCGGTTGTTCAGTGCCGCAAATCCGCATGTCGAAGTGGCCAGAAGAAGCAGATTGACCAGTCGCGAAAGCCAAAGCGGCAGTGTCCATTGCTCCGGTGCAGGCAGACATAATCCCTGCAGGATGGGTTCGGGCATCGGTGGTGAGCAAAGCAAAGTTGCGACGACCATTCCGACCGCCGCCATCCCGGCTACTACCGTGCCTGCTGTGCCATTCGACAACTTGGTCATCTATCCATTAAATCCGCACCGATGTCGTTTCGGAAATACTTTCCCTCGAACTCGACTTTCCCCGCTGCAGCAAGGGCGCTCGCTGCAGCCCCGGAGATGTTTTCGCCGTAGGCCGAGCATGCGAGTACGCGTCCTCCCGACGTAAGCAGTTGGCCCAAAGTATTAAGACGGGTGCCGGCATGAAAAAGGATCGCATCTTGGCCGGCTTCTTCCAGGCCAGTCATCTCCTTTCCTTTCTCATACGTTCCAGGATATCCTCCGCTGACAGTCATCACCGTCACACACGTCCGGGGGTCTTCCTCCAGTTTCTTTAAGCCCAAAGTCTTGTCGGCCACTCCTTCAAGCAGGTCGACAAGATCACTTTTGATTCGGGGCATCACGACCTCTGTCTCCGGGTCTCCCATGCGGACATTATATTCAATCACCATCGGTTCCCCTTCCACATTCATCAGTCCCAGGAAGATGAAGCCGCTGTAAGCAATCTCATCCGAACGCAGACCTTCGAGTGTCGGGCGCACGATACGCTTCTCGACTTTCTCCATAAACTCCGTGTCGGCAAACGGGACTGGACTGACGGCTCCCATTCCCCCAGTGTTGGGGCCCGTGTCCCCCTCCCCTATTCTTTTGTAGTCTTTGGCCACCGGCAGAATCCGGTATTCCTCCCCATCGGTCACAACAAACACTGAGCATTCGATGCCCGACAGAAACTCCTCGATGACAACCGTCGACGAAGCTTCGCCAAACAGGCCCCCGAGCATTTCCTCGAGGGTGCGTCGCGCCTCTTCGAGCGTTTCCACGATGATCACCCCTTTGCCGGCAGCCAGGCCGTCGGCTTTGAGCACATAAGGGGGTTTGAGCGATTCCAGGAATGCAAATCCCTCCTCGAGGGTGTCGTTGGTGACGGTCATGAACCGCGCTGTCGGGATCGCATGCCGAAACATAAATTCTTTTGCAAACTCCTTGCTCCCTTCGAGCATTGCCCCTTGCGAGCCTGGTCCGATTACTTTAACCGGACTGTCTGCAAAAAAGTCCGCTATGCCGTCGACCAAAGGTTGCTCCGGTCCGACCAAAATCAGGTCGATATTATTGGATTCTACAAAACGTTTGATTCCCTCGAAATCAGTCGGGTCGAGGTCGACGTTATAATTCTCCGTTCCTGCATTGCCGGGGGCCACATAGAGACGTTCGGTCCGGCTACTCTGCAATAGCTTCCATGCCATTGCCGATTCCCGTCCTCCCGAGCCCAGGAGCAAGATATTCAGATTCTGTTTCATGATATTATGATAGGTGGAGTAGACTCCGGTAGTTTCTTTTCCGATTTAGTTTTCCCCTTCTATTTGTTCAGCTTCCCGGTCGCGCATCTTTTGGCGAAACGACTTGCGGTTGCGTAGGGGTAGGGTTGAAAACACGGTGGCCGATGATTCGGGAAGCGATGGACCGGCGTTCGATGTCCGGTAGACGCCGTTTTTATCGCGGCGTGGCCCACGGTTTCTTTTCTCCTCATGGCGGGGCTTACGGTCGAATTTTTCTTCGCGGTAGTCCCTCCCCTCGCGGTTTTTATCCCGGAAGCGCGGCTTGCGGTCAAATTTTTCTTCGCGATAGTCTCTTTCCTCGCGGTTTTTATCCCGGAAGCGCGGTTTGCGGTCAAATTTTTCTTCGCGATAGTCCCTCCCCTCGCGGTTTTTATCCCGGAAGCGTGGTTTGCGGTCAAATTTTTCTTCGCGGTCGCGTCTTTCTTTGCGGTCGCCGAAGCGCCGCGTTTCCTTCTCCCATTCTTTTTCTGAAAGATGGCGCACTTTCACTTTCTCGCCCCGGTCGAAATCCGAGTTGTGTACGGTGCCCCCGGAGGTCTTGAAATCAGCATAACTTCCGTCGAAAAGTACATACTCCCTAAGAGAACATTCCAGCGAGCCGTTGAGCAGCGGAAACTTCACCGAGGGTTTGAGACCGATCGAAGCAAAGTGGTCGTCGGAATAGCCCAAAATCCATGCGTGATAACCCTTGAACACATTTTTGAGCTCCGTGCCCATTTCCCGATAGAGTTGCTGGATGTTGTCCGGTTTCAATCTTTCGCCGTAGGGAGGATTGGTCACCAAAATACCGGCTTGTGGTGCTTCCTCCCACTCCTGGAAGGAGCGGCACGTCAGCTCTATCATCGAATCCACACGCGCCCGCCGAATATTGGAGCGGGCTATCGCTACGGCCTCCGGGTCGATGTCCCCGCCATAGATTTTATGTTTAAACTCGCGTTCACCCGAGTCATCGTTGTAGATCTGTTCGAAAAGTTCCCGATCGAAATCAGGCCAGCGTTCGAAGGCAAAATTATCGCGATAAATGCCCGGATTGATGTTGGCCGCAATCAGAGCGGCTTCGATCAGAAAAGTGCCCGACCCGCACATCGGATCTACAAAGTTGCAGTCGCCACGCCAGCCGGTCTTCATGATGATGCCGGCCGCCAGCACTTCGTTGAGTGGCGCCTGAGTGGCTTCTGTCCGGTAGCCTCGTTTGCTCAGGGGCTCACCGCTCGAATCGAGCGAAATGGTCACCCGGTCTTCAAAAATATGCACATTCAGCATCAGGTCGGCCCCGCTCAGACGGATAGAGGGACGCCGACCGTAGAGGTCGTTGAAATGATCGACAATGCCGTCTTTCACCCGGTAGGTGACAAATCGGGAATGAGTGAATTCCGAGCTGTTGACCGTCGAGTCAATGGCAAACGTTGAATCGGCCGACATATATTTTTCCCATTCGATGTCCCGGACGCAGTCATACAGCTCATCGGGATTGGTGGCCGTAAATTTAACTATCGGCTTAAGTATGCGCAAAGCTGTGCGGCAGCAGAGATTCGCTTTATACATCAGTTCCAGGTCGCCCTCAAAGCTGACCATCCTTTGCCCGATTTCCACATTTAGAGCGCCAAGAGCTATCAGCTCATCGCGGAGCACTTCTTCCAGCCCTTTGAATGTCTTGGCCACCATCTCGAAGATAGTTCCCATATCAGAAAGTTTGAGTTAAGTCAATTGATGTGAAATGATGAGGGGAGGGGGGCGCACGCAGCCCGTTAGTCGTTGATGTCCGAGTCAAACATGATTGTAGTGCCCGAACGGTCGCTTCCAGTCCCGGTCAGACGATCGGAAGGGGTGTCGGAGTTTTCCTCCAGGGTCATCTTGGACGCCGCTTCAATCTGGTCCCGGAAATGAGAATCGCGGTTGAAGGTCGGAGTCCGCTCCATCAATGCGATAATCTCATGGTCGTCATATTGGTCCGGACTGAGCACGACATAGCGCTGTCGATCCGCATTGCGTTGCTTTTGCCTTACGGTGTCTTTGCCGTAAAAATCTTCGATAGTGTGTTTGGAGGTCTCTTTTGAAGTCGGATTCGAGTCCGTGTCCATCGGATCGTCGAAGCCATCGGCTCGGAAAATGATCTCTCTGTCAGGAGGAGTTTTCTTCTCGGCTTCGCGCAGTGTCACATCGAAGCCCGAAGCTAAAACGGTGATTTTGACCGAGTCGCCAAGCTCCGGATTGTCCGCGATGCCCCATTTGACATCGATCGTTGAAGACAGTTCCGACGTGAAGCGCGTGATTTCGTTGATTTCGCTCGCCTGAAGCGGATGTTCCGCATTGCGCGCACACGAAAACTTGAACAGTAGGCGCTTGGAGGTCTTGATGTCGTGGCGCTTGAGCAGCGGTGAGTGCAGCGCATTGTTGATGGCGTCGCTGACCCGGTGTTCCCCTTCCCCATAAGCCGTCGAGATGATGGCCGTCCCGCTGTCTTTGAGGATGGTTTTCACATCCTGAAAATCCACGTTGATAAACATTTTCTCGGAAATGATTTCCGAAATCGACCGGGCCGCATTAGCCAGTGTGTCGTCCGCTTTCTCAAAAGCATTGAAAAGGGAATAGTCCTTATAGAGCGACACCAGATTTTCATTGTTAATCACCAACAGCGAATCGACATGCTTCTTCAGTTCCTCAGCTCCCTCGATCGCTTTGAGAATCTTGCTCTCCCCCTCGAAAAGAAACGGAATAGTGACGATGCCGATGGTCAGCATTCCAGCTTCGCGGGCGATTCGGGCAACCACCGGAGCTGCCCCCGTCCCGGTGCCTCCTCCCATGCCGGCCGTGATAAACACCATTTCCGTCTGATCGTCGAAAAGCTTCCGGATCTCTTCGGCCGAAGCCTCCGCGCACTCACGCCCTATCTCAGGCTTATTACCCGCTCCGCGACCCTTGGTCACATCGTAGCCCAAAATAAGCTTGTTCGGCACCGGAGACGTGTCCAGAGCCTGCTTGTCCGTATTCGTTACCACAAAGTTCACATACGGGATGTTTTGGCGAAACATATAGTTCACCGCGTTGCCGCCGCCACCCCCGACGCCTATCACTTTGATGATTGCATCCGAATCGAAGCTATCGAATGATGAAGCATCCGTTATTTCATTATTTTGCAATTCGTTGTTCATGTTTGGGAAGCAAGTTTGAGGTTAGAGGGTTTACATGAGTTCTGATTCATCCGCATCCGGATCGCCACTGAAATAGCCCGCCAATCCTTGTTTTATCTTTGACAAAAGCGAATTCTGACGTTTTCGGAGACCTGGTTTTTCCGGCTCAGAAATCGAAGGAGGATTGTCGTCGCCACCGTTGGGTTGGTTTGGTGTGCCCGTGGCAGGAATCCCCTCTTTCTGTGGAAGAGTCAGACACTCCGCATCGTTCAGGGTCGCCCCTTCATACATGATGCAGGCCAGTTGAATAGTGTCGTTTGTCAACATGCCCCCTTGAAGCACTATATACGGTGGCATTGTGCCGCGACGCACCGGAAGATTGCTCTTGTTAGCCAGCAGTTCCAAAATGCCGCTCAACTGACTTCCTCCGCCGATGCAGACTATCCCTCCCGGAAGATTGCTGTCTTTCAATCCGGCATATTCCAGAGTCTCTATAATGTTGGCCACAATCTCTTCCGAACGAGCCACCACAATGTTGCTCACATCCGAGTATTTAAGACCGTTCAGATTGATGTTTGCAGTGTTGTCTGAAGCAATGGCGTTGCCCGACGTTCGCTTGATTTGTTCAGCGTTCTCCTCAAGCATATTGAGGCTCGTAAGGTCGCGCGTTATGTTGCGTCCACCCAAAGGGAGAGTGGCGAAGAAGACCAGGTGCCCGAATTTGTAGATGGTGATGGTGGTCGTCTCTGCCCCGAGATCGACAAGCATGCAGCCCAGGCGTCTTTCTTCCTGTGACAGAAGGATATGTCCCGTGGCCATCGCTGTCACCACAAAGCCCTGGTTTTCAATCCCGAGCTTTTCGGGTAGGGTCCGGGTGATGTTACGACGCAGTTCCGGACGGCAAACGATTATGTCGTAGACTGCCGAGATGTCTTGGCCCAACGCACCTTTAGGCGACAGCGTTTCGATTTTTCCCACTTTGAAGGAGCGTGGGATGGCATCGATCACCTCCAGGCGACTTCCCACGGCGGTCTGGAGTGCTTTGTCGCGCAGGCGGTCGAGGATGTCTTCTGTGATTTCGGTTTCTTCGGGCAAGTGAAGGGTCACGCCGGCTTCAATTGAGCGAAGCGATCTCCCGGAGAGTCCGACGTATAACCCCGTAATTTTGCGTGAGCCGACCTCCGGTTTGCGCTGAAGCCTGTCGATGAGATAGCGGATGCGTGTGGCCGTCTCTTCGGGATTTTGAATCACACCGTAGCGCACACATTCTTCGGTGCGTGCCGATTCGGTGGCGAGCACTTCCAGGATTCCTCCTTCGCGTGTGCGTCCTATACCGGCGATTATTTTGGAGCTGCTGATTTCGATGGCAGCGATATATCTGTCTGCTTTCATGCCATTAGGGCGTTTTGACTGGTTTGGATTCTTTTTTTTCGGGTGTTTTTACCTTGGGTTCGACCGGGGCTGGCGTCTGCGATTCTTCATGAGCCTGCAGGGCTGCTTCTTCCAGGTCAAGCTCCTCGACATTGACGGTCGGATGTAGTCCCGCACTCTTGTTTCGGAGTGTGGCCACTACCTGACCCCGGAAGCGTACCGATATTGTGTCGTAGGTTTCCCATCCCTTGTAAGGCAGCACTTTGCGGTACATGGCCAGCAGTGCGCGTCGTTTGTTGACGAGATTGAGGGTGTCGCCGAAATTGACCACATGGCCGGTGATGCGCGGGATGAGCAATATGTTTTGAGCATCGTTAGCCTCAAACATGCTCACCAAGTGCCGAAGTGTCGAATCGTTGCGCACGAACCTCACAACGGGGAGTATCGATTTGGCCGGAAATTCATCCGTGAAGTGTCCTCGCACCACCGGAACATCGGCGTAGAATTGTGCGGTTGCCCGAATGCGTTTTCCATCTTTGTTGATGTAGTAGCTTTCGTTGTTGTCGAAGACTCTGAGCTCCGGAATCATGGGTACGACGGTGATGCGAAGTTTTCCTTGGGAGGTCATCGTGCAATGGACTTCCTCGAAGTTGCTGATTCTGGACAAATGATTTCTCAAATCAAGCGTGTTTATGGACGAAACGCGTTTTTTCAGCAAGTGGCTGTCCCAGCGGAGCACTTCGTTGGTGATGCCCTTTTGGGTGGTCGACAGAAGCCGGGGGTCGCCCCCTTTCACTTCGACTTCTATTCCCTTGCACATAGCAGCTTGCGCTTGCCGGCCCGCCCAGACGGTCAATAGTCCGGCTCCGGTCAGCAACGCTATTAATATCAACCACTTGATGAGGGTCTTTACCATCGGTTATTTTTCGGTATGCGAGTTTAGTATGTCGCAAATCCCGGGAAGCAACCGGTCGATGTCGGCGGCTCCCAGGGTCATTAGAATTTCAAAGTTACGAATTTTTATCAATTCGAGCAAATCTTTTCGCTTGCAGCACATTTTTTCTTTGCTTCTCACCTTCTCCAGCACCATTTCGGAATCCACGCCTGGAATTGGCTCTTCGCGGGCCGGATAGATTTCAAGCATGATCACTTCGTCTGCTTCGGACAGTGCATCGGCAAATTCATCCGCAAAGTCGCGTGTCCGGGTATAGAGATGGGGCTGGAAAATCACGCTCAGACGCTTGCCGGGATAGAGTTTGCGCATAGATCGGATGGAGGCTCGGATTTCATTGGGGGAATGGGCGTAATCATCGATTAACACCGGGGTTTTCCCGTCGGAGGGGCGGATATGGAACTCAAACCGACGTTTCGCCCCTTGGAAGTCTGCCAGACCCCGCTTCACTTCTTCTTCGGTGGCGCCGGCCCGGAGGGCAGCGGCGGCCGCCGCCACTGCGTTGTCGACGTTGATTTCCACCGGCACCCCTACCTCTATGTCGCTGACTATCCCCTTGGGGGTCGACAGATCGAACAGTAACCGCCCCGACTCATAGCGCACGTTGACGGCATGATAGTCGGCCGTGGTGTCAGAAGCGCTGTAGGTGAAGATTTTTACTTCCGGATTGACGCGTGGGCGCAGTTTCAGCCCCGTGTGCATTATCAATGCGCCTCCAGGTCGGATAAGTTCCGTAAAATGTGAAAATGCTTCGAGGTAATTTTCTTCGTTGCCGTAGATGTCCAGATGATCTGGGTCGGTCGAGGTGACGACGGCTATCAATGGTCTGAGATGATGAAACGAACGGTCGTATTCGTCGGCTTCCTCCACGCTCCAGTTCGATCCGGGCGACAGAAGAAGATTGCTGTCAGTGTTGCGGAGCACTCCACCAAGAAACGCATTGCATCCAAGTGTCGACTCATGAAGTATCAGACCGATCATCGAACTGACGGTGGTCTTGCCGTGAGAACCCGCTACACAAATGGCGTCGGTATCTTTTGTGATTTTTCCCAGCACGACGGCACGTTTCACCACTTCAAAGCCTTGAGTCCGAAACCAGCTTAAAACGCGGTTATTGGCCGGAACCGCAGGGGTGTAGACCACCAGTGTGTCTTCAGGATTGCGCCATGAGACTCCTATCAGTGATTCGTCATCGTCGAAAAAGAGATCGGCACCCTCGGAGATCAGCTGGTCGGTCAGTGCTGAGGGCGTACGATCGTAGCCCCCTACCCGACAGCCTTTTGCCAAAAAGTATCTTTCGAGATTAGCCATCCCGATTCCCCCGGCTCCGACAAAGAATAGATTTTTCTTCATTTCCCGATTAGTTTAAGTGCTTCGTCCACTATTTTTTCATCGCTATCCGGGAGAGCCAGTTCCTTGATTTTCTTTCTCATCTCCGATAGTCCTCCTGGATTTTTGAAAGCGTTTAAAACTGTATCAATAAGTCGGTCCGGTGCTTCGGCATCGCTGACAAATAAGGCCGCGCCAACATCCGACAATGCTCGCGCATTTTTGGTCTGATGGTCTTCGGCCACATTTGGAGATGGCACTAATACACTTGCTTTCCCCAAGAGCTCAAGTTCGCTTATCGAACCGGCGCCGGCACGCGATACCACCAAATCAGCAGCCGCATAGGCCGATGCCATGTCGTTGATGAATTTTGTGGCTGTCACCTTTCCTTGGTAGGGTGCTGAAGCTTTTTCGGCCCTGTCTCCGAAATATTTGCCGGTTTGCCAAATAACCTGGATTCCTTTTTCTACCAGGCGCCCTATTCCACTTTCCAATGCCTCGTTCAGTGTCCTGGCGCCAAGGCTTCCTCCGACGACCAAGAGTGTCGGACGGTCGGGTTGCAGTCCGAAGCTTTGGCGTGCTTTTTTCGGGTCGCGGTTTTCCAGCAGTGCGGATCGAACCGGATTTCCTGTCTTGATTATGGCCTCGGACGGAAAGAAGCGTTCCATCCCGTCGTAGGCCACACAGATTCGCCCGGCTCTCTTTGCCAGGAGCTTGTTGGTCACTCCGGCGTAGGAATTCTGTTCCTGAAGAAGAGTAGGCACTCCGGCGCGTTGAGCTGCTTTCAGGGTCGGTCCCGAGGCATAGCCCCCTACTCCGATAGCAATGTCGGGTTTGAATTCTTTGACAATTTTCCGGGCCATGCGCACACTTTTGAGTGCTTTCATCACCACGGAAAAGTTTTTCAGCAGATTTTTTCGGTTGAAACCGGCTACGGGCAAGCCTTTGATGGGATAGCCGGCTGCCGGAACTTTTTCCATCTCCATGCGGTTGTCCGCTCCTACAAACAAAATTTCTGCGTCGCATCGCCGACGAAGGGCATTGGCTATCGCCACAGCCGGGAAAATATGTCCTCCTGTCCCTCCACCGCTTATCAATACTCGTATTTTGCGTTTTCCAGTCATTTTTTGTTTTTCAGTTTTTTCGGTCCCCGGTATCTGCAGTTTTTTATTTGTTCATTTGCATCGGATTGGCTGCTTGCAGATCGTCGGGCAATTGATTGATTTCGGCGCGTTGTTCTTTCTTGTTGCCGGCTGTCGTTCCATATCGGCTTACGGACAACATCATTCCTATGGCCATTGACATCACTAATATCGAGGTTCCTCCTTTCGATATGAAAGGTAACGGCTGCCCGCTGACTGGAGCAAGCCCGGTCACTATAGCCATGTGAATCAGTGCCTGAAGCACTATCAAGAGCGCGCAGCCCATTATCAACAACGCCGGAAAGGCTCGCGAACAATTGGAGGCCACTATTCCGGCCCGACCCAGTAAGCACAGATACAGCACGAGCAGGGCAATTCCTCCTATCAAGCCGGCATCTTCAATGATGATGGAGTAAATGTAATCGGAGAAAGCCAATGGCAATCGTGCGCTCTCGCGCGAATTTCCGGGTCCGCGACCCTGAATCCCTCCGTGGGCCATCGCAAAACGTGACAATACCACTTGCCGGTTGAGGTCGGTTATGGAATCGGTCGGAGCTACGCCCGCCAAATGACGTTTTATGCGGTTTAATTGGGTGACGAGTCGAGAGTATGGAACGTCACCCCCGGTTTCCGTCTTCTCTCCTTCCACGGTGATTTCAGTCGCCTGACTCACCTTGTCGAAGGCCTGGTCGGCTTCCGAACCGCCGCTCCGCAAAAGCATAGCCATTCCACCGCATAACCCATACACCAGCAATACCATTCCTATCTGCTTGAGTCTCACACCGCTGATGATAAACATACAGAAGCTCGCACCCATCAAAATGATAAGGTTTGTCAGTCCGTTGGGCAAGACAAACACGCTGAAGACGGTCACTATTACTGTGGCTATCACCACTCCCCTGTTAGTCACACCTCCAGGCATCTGATTTCGGGCCAACACTCCGGCCAAAAGCAAAACCACTGTCAGTTTTACTATTTCCGGGGGCTGTATAGTTATCGGTCCGACTTGGATGGCTCGCTGTGCTCCATTGATTTCGACTCCCTTAAAAGTAGCTAAAATCAGCAATACCAGCGATAACAATGCGAGCGGGACGGCCAGCTTGCGAAACACCGAGTAGTGAACGCTCTGACACAGTAACACTATTCCCAGTCCTATGCCCAAAAACATTCCGTGGCGGATAAGAGGGGCATAGACATTGGTGCCTTTGATTTCTGTCGAAGATGCGCTGTAAAGCTCGATAACAGACACCAAAAGCAACAGGAGATAGATGCCCCAGATATAGGTGTCGGGTTTGCGAGGGGTGACTTTCGGAGTTGGTTTCCGGCGCGATTCAACAGGTTTTTCAGCTATCTGGTCGACCGGAATCCCATCGATTGTCTCCCGAACTTCTATGCGGGAGTTAGGTTGAGGAGAGTATGAAGGAGATGATGGCATAAATGGTTTTTAATAATCGGGTTGAAGCGATTTCGGGGTTAAGATTTCAGAGCTTTTACGGCTTCCTTAAACCGGCGTCCGCGATCTTCGTAGCTGCTGAAGAGGTCGAAACTCGCGCAGCATGGCGAGAGCAAAACGGTGTCGCCCGGAGAGGCTAATTCCCGACATGCTTCCACCGCTTCTTCAAGCGAATGCGTGTCGCGAATGTCTGCCACTTTCCCATCGAAAAATGAGAGTAATTTTTTATTATCTACGCCCATGCAGACTATTGCTTTAACTTTTTCATTCACAAGCGTTTCGATTTCAGTATAATCGTTTCCTTTGTCTTTGCCCCCCAGGATAAGGACAGTAGGATCGGTCATGCTTTCGAGAGCATACCAGGTGGAATTGACATTAGTCGCTTTGGAGTCGTTGATGTAGCGCACACCATTTATGTCGGCCACAAACTCAAGCCGATGCTCTACCGCCTCAAAGTCTTCGAGAGCTTGCCGGATCTTATCTTTCCTGATATTGAGCAATGTGGCCGACAGGCCTGCCGCCATCGAATTATATAGGTTGTGGAGTCCGGGAAGTGAAAGGCGGTCGCGCGGTATTTCCCATACTTCACACGGAGTGCGGAATCGCACAATGCCGTTTTCCACGTATGCAGCGCTGTCGGGGAGCTCCGTTTCATTGAATGGCATCCGCTGAGCCTCAATCTGAAGGTGTTTGATTTGCTCGGCTATTATCGGGTCGCTTTCCCAATAGATGAAATAGTCATCTTTTGTCTGATTGCGCAGAATCCTAAACTTGGCCGCTGTATAGTTTTCCATCTTGTGGTCGTAGCGGTCGAGATGGTCGGGAGTAATATTCATCAGGACCGCAATGTCGGCCTTGAAATCATACATATTGTCGAGCTGAAAGCTCGATAACTCAATCACATAGACGTCGTGATGCTCAAAAGCGACCTGTAGGGCCAGGCTTTTACCGACGTTACCGGCTAACCCGACGTTGAGTCCGGCTTCCCGGAGAATATGATAAGTCAGAAGGGTAGTGGTCGTTTTTCCGTTCGAACCGGTGATGCAAACCATTTTTGCGTCGGTATATCGGCCGGCAAACTCAATTTCGGAAATCACGGGTGTGCCTTTGGCAAGCAGTTCAGCCACCAATGGGGCCGTCAGAGGAATGCCGGGACTTTTCACTACCAAGTCGGCGGCCAATACTCGCTCAGCGGTGTGACCCTTTTCTTCATATTCAACCTGATGGCTCTCAAGCAATTCTTTATATTGAGGTTTGATTTCGCCGGCATCGCTCAGCAAGACATCAAACCCTTTCACTTTGCCCAAAACGGCTGCTCCGGCTCCGCTTTCGCCTCCGCCCAGAACCACCAGTTTTTGTCTGTCTGTTGTCATAGTTATCAGCTCGTAGTCTTTCGCTTTGATTTGAGTGTCAGTATTATTTCGAATCAACGGATTTTCAGGGTGACAAACGTGAGGGCGGCCAGCAAGATGCCGACTATCCAAAACCGCGTCACTATCTTGGATTCGGGAATAGGATTCTTAGGAAATTTGATGAGACAGTCAGCTCCTTCCCCTTCTTTTTGGAAATGATGGTGAATCGGGGTCATTTTGAAGACACGCTTTCCCTCTCCGTTTTTTCGACGTGTATATTTGAAATAAGCCACTTGTGTCATCACCGACAGGTCTTCGATGAAGAATATCAGGCATAGGAGGGGTATGAGCAGTTCTTTGCGTATCAGAATGGCAAACACTGCCAGGATGCCTCCGATCGTGAGGCTACCGGTGTCGCCCATGAAGACTTGTGCCGGGAAGGCGTTATACCATAGAAATCCTACCAATGCACCGATAAATGCCCCGGCAAACACTACCAGCTCTTCGCTTCCGGGGATATACATGATATTCAAATAGCCGGAATAAATAACGTTGCCACCCAAGTAGGCCATGATGGCGAGGGCTACTCCGATTATTGCTGATGTTCCGGCGCAAAGGCCGTCGAGTCCGTCGGTCAGATTGGCACCGTTGCTGACAGCCGTCACCACGAAGATGACCACGAAAACAAACACGATCCACCCTAATGTGTTGGCCGCTTTTTTGTCTTTTATCCATCCCGTCAGCCATTCATAATTGAAATTGTGGTTTTTGACAAAGGGGATTGTGGTCTGAGGTGTCTTTTCATCTATTTGGCTATGAACTACTTCGATTTCTTGGTTGGTTTCGTTGACCACTTCCGTGTTGCCCCGCATCACCACTGCCGGCGACAGCCACATCGTGATGCCGACAATCAGGCCCAACCCCACCTGTCCGGTGATTTTATATTTACCTTTCAACCCCTCTTTGTTGTGGAATTTCAGTTTGCGGTAATCGTCCAGAAAGCCGATTACCCCCATCCAGACCGTTGCCACCAGCATGAGAATCATGTAGACGTTGGACAGATTGCCAAGCAGCAGGCAGGGGACTAATATTGCCAAAATGATGATTACGCCACCCATGGTGGGAGTGCCGGTTTTTTTCATTTGGCCTTCAAGTCCCAAATTTCTTACTGTCTCACCTATCTGACGGCGTTGCAGGCGGTCGATGATTAAGCGGCCGAACACCAGGGCGATAACCATCGCCAAAGCCAGGGCGATTCCCGAGCGGAAGGAGATGTAGTCCATCAGATGCCGTCCCGGAAAATCACTTTCTGCAAAATATTGAAATATAGCGTATAGCATAGTGGGGAAGGGGTGTGGTTTTGTGTTCAGAATGCTTTGATAACTTCTTCGCGGTCGTCGAAGTGATGGCGGACTCCGTTGATTTCCTGATATGTCTCATGGCCTTTTCCGGCAATCAGGACGACTTCTCCGGGGGAGGCTGTCATGATGGCAGTCCGGATTGCTTCCCGCCGGTCGGGGATGACTAAAGTGCGTCTCATCTCGCTTTCGCTCAAGCCGGTTTTCATTTCCTCGATAATGGCCAAGGGGTCTTCGGTGCGGGGATTGTCGGCGGTCAGTACCAGGCGGTCGCTGCGGCAGGCAGCTTCCTGAGCCATTTGGGGGCGTTTGCCATGGTCGCGGTCGCCACCGGCTCCCACGACAGTGGTGATGCGTCCTTGGGCTCCCACGATTTCGCGGATTGTATCCAATACATTTACAAGCGCATCCGGAGTGTGGGCATAATCGACTATTGCGGTCACTCCTGAGTCAGATCGCAGCGTCTGGAAGCGGCCTGCTACCGGAACCAGCCGGCTCATGTTGACCAACACCTCTTCGGGATTGAATCCTGTCAGAATGGCTGCTCCGTAGACCGCGGTCAGATTGTAGGCATTGAATCGGCCGGTGAATTGAACTTCCACGTCTCGGCCATTGAGCTGAAGGAGAGTGCCGTCCAGGCGGGTTTCAAGCACCCGGCCGTGGAAATTCGCGTCTGTGCGTAAAGAGTAAGTATAGACTTTTGCTTTCGTGTTCTGGACCATGAACCGGCCTGACTTGTCGTCGATGTTTGTAAGGGCGAAGGCCGATGGAGGCAACATATCGAAGAAGCGTTTCTTGGCCCGCATGTAATTGTCGACTGTCAGATGATAGTCCAGATGGTCGCGGGTGAGATTTGAGAATATTCCTCCGGCGAACGTCAACCCTGCTATGCGGTGTTGTTCGGCGGCATGGGAGCTGACCTCCATAAAGGCGTAGTCGCACCCCGCTTCCACCATTTCGGCCAAAAGCGAATTAAGTGTCAGTGGGTCAGGGGTGGTATGTGTGGTCGGGATAGCCCGGCGGTCGATATAGTTACAGACCGTAGAGAGCAGTCCGGCGCGATATCCTTCGAGACGTGCCATTTCGTAGAGAAGGGTAGCGGTGGTGGTTTTGCCGTTTGTACCGGTCACGCCGACGAGCTTAAGCTTCGATGAGGGATGGTCATACCACGCCGAAGCGAGCCGCCCCAGTGCCACAGCCGAGTTGGCGACCCGGATATATGTGATTCCTTTTTCGAGCGATGAGGGCAACTCTTCGCAAACGATAGCGGCCACATGGGTGCTGGCCACCATGGGAATGTATTTGTGGCCGTCGGTGGTCACTCCCCGCACGGCAACGAATATTCCCTCTTTAACCGCTTTGCGAGAATCACTTTCCAAACTGACAATGTTTTTGTCCGTTTCGCCAATTATCTCCAGTGGCTCGATCTCTTTTAGTAGACGCGATAATTTCTCCATCCTGCTGTTATAACTTGGTTTACATCCCATTCGGAAGACTGGACCCCGACGGGAAAATATTAACTGCAAATTTAATCTTTTCTTGCCAATGCGACAAATTAACTTTTTCCTCAGATCCGAAGAATCAATTCTACCGTTTGCCCTTTGCGCAGTGGGGTTCCGGTGGCGGGCATCGTGCCGGCCACCCGTCCGGAGCCTTTGACTCTCACGTTGTAGCCCCCTTTTTCCAGAATCCGTATGGCGGAAGGGGCGTCGAAACCTTTGAGGTCGGGCATGCTGTTGTAGCCTTCCATCGGCGTTGAAGCGGCAATTTTTTTTGCGTGTCGGATGTTAAGCTTCTTTTTCATGGTTTTGTCCGACGAATGGAGCGACGCCGCCAAGAGGGGAGAGGTGGAAGTAGGTTCGCCCGTGTAGCTCGAACTGTTGCCCAAAAGACCTCGGCTGTACATTTTGAGAGCCATGTTTTTAAGCACCTGCCCCGATGTCCGGTTCGCGCTTTGTCCGCCAGACCCAAGGATAAGCACCATGCAGCTGTATTTAGGTTCATCGTAGGGGAAGAACCCCGCGAAGGCAAAGCGTCGCTTGGCATGATTATATGCCCCGTTTTCGACCGGATACGCCGTGCCCGTCTTTCCCGCTATTTCCACCCGGTCGTCCTGCACCAGCCGGGCTGTTCCCCGACTGCCCCAGACCACTTCCCGGATACATTGCTTCACTTTCTCAGCGGTGGCTTCCGAGCAGACTTGTTCCCGTATATAGCCCGCTTTGACCAGTGAGTCGCGGCCGTTTTCGTCTCGCAGCGAGCGCACGAGATGTGGCCGCACAAGTCGCCCTTTGTTGGCAATGGCATTGTAATAAGCCAGGGTGTAGAGGGGTGGGATAGTGGTGTTGTAGCCATAGGCTTGCCGGGCGAGGTCGAGATGGCGTGCGGTCATGGTGATGTTGTTCCCTTTGGAGTCGTGGTCGATCAGACGCCGGACACGGGGTCGCTCTTCATCGGCGATTCCTGAATGCATCGGTTCAAAAAATCCGATGCTTGCCAGCCGGTCGTAGAACTTTTCGGGTTGTTTGGAATATCCCCGGAAGATTACACGCGCGATACCGGTGTTGGACGAAGTTTCGATGATTTGCTTCATGGTCTTCATTCCTCCTCCCGCGTGGTCGGAAGTGCGCTGGAAAGGGCTGCAGTCGGCCATGTCGTTGACGCTTTTGACCAGCCCGTCCTCGAAAGCGATCATCAGGGAGATGGGCTTCATGACCGATCCGGGTTCGTAGGCGATAACGGCCCGATTGAGAGCTTCGCCGTAGGACTCGTCCGAGAGATGTTCGACGTTGCTGATCGCCTTGATTTCGCCTGTGGCTACTTCCATCAGGATTGCTGTGCCCCATTCGGCGTTTGCATCCTGGCAGACTTTTGTGAGTTCATCTTCGAGCATGTCCTGGAGGTCGATGTCGATGGTGGTCACTATGTCGTAGCCCCTGACTGCGGGGATGTCGGTCCAGTTGGTGATTCCGCTGGTGAGAGCTACCTTCTTTGAGCGCCCGGGCTTCCCATAGAGTAGGGAGTCAAGGTCTTTTTCCAGCCCGGAATATCCATGAAATTCACCCGTTTCGAAGCTTTCGTTGACTCGGCCGATGGAGCGATAGGCCATTTTCCCGAAGGGATAAATGCGGATGTCGCGAGCGTTTTTATAGAGAGGGATCCGATAGCCCGAGCCTTTGAAATCGCGCAGAAAGGGAAACTGCCTGATGCGTTCGAAATCGTCGAGCGAACGTTTCGGGGCGATTCGCAGATTTGTGCGGCGTTTGTCCGGGTCTTTCTCAAATTCGCGGGCTAAGATTGTGTGCCATGAATATTTTGCGAAAGTGTCCGGGTGGGCGTGAAGGTTTTCTTTTCGGGGATAATACAGGTCGAGCGAGTCGGCGAGCGAGTCGATGGATTCGGTCGGAATTTTGGGCAGTTTCCGGATTTTATTATGGCGAAGATCGAGCATGATGTCGTAGACTTTCAAGTTGCAGGCGAGGATGTTGCCATTGGAAGCCAGGATGTTGCCCCGCTCGGGAGCGATGAGACTGACTTTCGAAAGTTCTTTTTTTGCGCGGTCGTTCCAGGCCTTTGCGTCGACGACGGTAGTCTGCACAAGCTTTGCGGTGACGCATACCGCCAGGAAGAGAAAGCAGGCCGATATGGTCGTGTAGCGCATCAGGATGGTGCGTTTGTTATTTTTCTTTTTTTGCCGGTTAGCCATTCAGTTTAGAGGGTGTGATGAAGATATGGGAGGATAGAGTCTTTTATTCTTCGCAGACTAAAGTATAAGGTGGTTTCTCCTGAAAAGTGAGACCAAGATGTTTTTCGTCTACAAGACGTTGCATTTCCGATTCGCGGATTAGGGACATGTAGGCCGCTTTTTCTTGCAGTTTGGAGCTTTCCGCTCTGACGAGTTCTTTTTCCAGACTTCGGATTTCCTGCATTTTGGTCTTGGTTTTGTAGCGGAGACCCATAAGAGCTACGAGCGACACGATGATGGTGAGCAGCAGCCAGGCGTTGCGCCGGAAGAAGGTGAGGGAGACCGATTGGCCGTAGCGCAGTCCGCTGAGCCAGCCCCCGGACGAAGAAGAATTTATTTTAGTTGCTTTGGTTTTGGAAGGCATTGGATCGATGGGGAGGGGAGTGATTAAATTAGTTCTGCTATTCGGAGCTTTGCGCTTCGGCTGCGCGGATTTCGTTCGATTTCCTCCGCAGAGGGAATAATCGGAGAACGGGTGATTAATTTCCAGGGAGTCAAAGTCTTCCCGAAGAAATCTTTTTCCACTTCACCCGACAGACGCCCGCTTCGCATGAAATTCTTGACCATTCGGTCTTCAAGGGAGTGATAAGTGATGATGGCGAGTCGTCCACCCGGTTTGAGGACGCGCAGGGTAGCCGTCAGAAATTCCTCCAAAGCTTTCATCTCCCCGTTGACCTCGATGCGAAGGGCTTGAAAAATTTGGGCTAATTCCTTCTTTTCTTGTTTAGGATTGACTGCTTTCCGGACTGCTTCAAGAAGTTGGAGCGTGGTGACGATTGGAGCTTTTGCCCGAGCCGCCAGAATGGCGTCTGCGATTGGAGCCGGACGTTTGAGGTCGCCATAAGCAGAGAGGATATGTAAGATTTCTTTCCGGTCGCAATTGTTAAGGAAGTCCGCAGCCGTCTGCGAAGCGCGTTGGTTCATGCGCATGTCGAGTGGAGCATCGGCGCGGAAAGAGAAACCGCGGTCCGCATCGTCGAAATGATGAAAGGAGACTCCGAGATCGGCAAGAATTCCGTCGACTTTTTCCACATGGTAATAGCGGATGAAATTTTCGATATATCGGAAGTTGGAATATACAAATGTAAATCGGGGGTCCGATTCAATAGCATTTCTTTTGGCGTCTATGTCTTGGTCGAAGCCGAACAGATGGGCTTCGCTGTCCATGGCTTCAAGTATAGCCCGGGAGTGGCCCCCTCCGCCGAAAGTAGCATCCACATAGGTCCCTCCGGGCTTGATGTCAAGTCCGTTAATAGCGTCGGTCAGAAGGGCCGGAATATGATAGACCGGAGTATCCATTTTGTATCGAAAAAAATCGGTTGGAATTGGTCTGTAAAGTTAAGCATAAAAGCTCGGAGTTTACAACTCAAAATTGCCGATTTCAGTTTTTTTAATTAAAAAGTTATATACACCCCTTTGAGAGTTGGCTATGTAGCCCTCAGGGGGTAGATGATGTTTTGCTGTGGTCGCGTAAAGCTTTTTCATACACCGCTTGGATGCGGGCTGCGACTTCCGAATTTTGGAATCGGGAGGCATGACGTTTGCCCAGGGCAATTCGGCTCACCAGCGCAGGGCTCTCCGTCAGGGCTGCCTGGAGGGCTGTCGCCATTTCGCGTGGAGAATCCGGGTCGACATAGAAGGCTGCCTCTCCCCCTGCTTCTTCCAGGCAGGATCCCGAAGCGCACACGATGGGTCGTTCGCTTTCAAGCGCTTCTAACACTGGAATTCCAAACCCTTCGTAGCGAGATGGATAGGCAATGGCAGCCGCCTCTTGGTAGAGGGCAGGCAGCTCCGAGAATCCGACCGACCCGAGGGTGTGGAATCTGGAAGCCACTCCTAATTTCTGAGCCGTCTTGGTCACTTCGGTCAGATAGTTTCGGTCGCGACCGACAGCCACTAAGTGGACATCTTCCGGGAGAGCGGACAGTGCTTTGACTGTCAGCATAAGATTCTTTCTCTTTTCGATAGTGCCCACTTGAAGAATGTAGCGATTCGGCAAGGAATATTTTTGTCGGATAGATGCTAACGTGTTTCGGGTGGCCCGATGGTGAAATATTTCTGCACACCCTTGATAGACCACATCTATCTTCTCGGGATTGATGTTGTAAAGGTCTATTATGTCGGCTTTTGTGCGTTCGCTGATGGCTATGATCCGGTCCGCTGTGCGACACGATATCCCATATTTGAGATTGTAAAGGATTCGGTCAGGCAGCGCGTAGCATTCCGGTAGACGCCGAAAAATCAAGTCATGAATTGTCACGACCGAAGCCACTCCCGAACGCCGGATGGTCAGAGGGAGTTCGTTGCTAAGCCCGTGATATAGATCGATTTGATCGGTTTTCAGTTGGTGTGAAATTCCGAAAGTGCGCCATAGCGATCCCTTCCCGGTGACACCGGTCTCCCGGGGCAGTGAGATGTTTACATTCGGTAATTCCAGAATAGGTTCGAGTCGTGGATTCTCGCGTAAATCAGGGGTATAGATAGTGTAATCGTTGGCCGGAAAGATTTTGGCCAAAGATTCAATCACCAGCCGGGAATAATTGCCAAGCCCGGTCATGTTTCGTACGGCTCTTTTGCCGTCGAATCCGATTTTCATGATGTGTCAGTCGTTTTTTTTGAGGAGTGGGAAGCAATAAAATGCCCAATTGGACAATGCGCATTCAGATTTCCTGTAACTGACAAAATTAAAAAAAAAAGATGATGTGCCAAAATTTAATTTGTCACACCATTTTTTTTGAATTTTTGTTTTTCAAGTCCGCTCTCCCCCCTATATTATTCTCAATGCAGGGAGAGTCTTTGAAAGAGGAAAGTTTTCACTTACCAAGCTTTCCGGCCAATTCGGCTGCTTTGTCTGCTCCTTTATTAAGAAGGTCGGCAGCTTTCCCTTTCAGGTTGCCCATGAGGTCTTCAGCTTTTTCTTTCATCTCGTTGGTTTTGTCGGTCAAATTTTTTTTGATGTCTTCCATAATACTAATTTGTTTTGTTCCGGAAGGCCGGAAATGATTTTGTTTTGTTCCGGAAGGCCGGAAATGATGATTTGTGTTTTTATAACAGCCGGAGGAGGGGAGTGGTTGAAGAGACAGCGAAAAATTTTTTCTACACGGATTATGTCCTGAATTTGTTTTTCGACAATTCAGAAAATTCGTCTTATCGGCCGAGTGGTTTATTATTTTTGATTCTCGTGGAGCTATTTTATGGTAAATCTTGATGTAGACAGTTGCTAATTAACGCTTTATCCTGATTATTTGATTTGCCTGAAAATTTTTCTTCTACGCCTCAATGTGTCGCCCCGGATGTAAGAGTGTTTAAATTTCTTAAATTATTTGATGGTGTTGTGTGTAATTCATATTTTTACTATTTTTGTGGTTTGTGGGTACTTCATTCAACTATCCGCTCAAAATTTCTTCCATAGATATGATAACTTTTCAAACCGACGGAGTGGAAATGCCGGAATTTGATGGCGCTCTGGTGCGCCAGTGGCTTTCGGAAGTGGCTTTGCGTCACGGATTCGAAATCCGGAATCTCAATTATTGCTTTTGCGGCGATAAAGAGATTTTGGAGGCCAATCGCAGTTTCTTAAACCACGACTATTACACCGACATCATCACTTTTGATTATACCCGTCACGGGAAAGTGGCTGGCGATCTGTTGATTTCCATTGACACCGTCCGCTCCAATGCTATTGGCATCGGGGAAAGTTATGAGCGCGAATTGCTTAGAGTGCTTGCCCATGGCTTGCTTCATCTATGCGGAATCAATGACAAGGGGCCCGGAGAACGTGAAGTGATGGAAACACATGAAAATGATGCACTTACCCTCTATTCAACTCTTCTCTCCTAACTCTATTCAAAAGTCAGCGAAATGAGATACGACTATGATGTAATTGTTGTTGGTGGAGGCCATGCCGGGTGCGAGGCGGCAGTTGCCTCCGCTAATTTGGGTGCGCGTACGCTTTTAATTACAAGCGACTTGAATCGCGTCGCTCAGATGTCGTGTAATCCGGCTGTCGGAGGTATTGCCAAGGGGCAGATTGTTAGGGAAATCGATGCACTCGGCGGACAGATGGGGATCGTCGCCGACCTGACCGCTGTCCAGTTCCGGATGCTTAATCGGTCCAAAGGACCAGCCGTCTGGTCGCCACGCGTGCAGTCGGATCGTACTCGCTTTATCGATACTTGGCGACGCATTCTCGACTCAACCGATGGCCTTGACTTAGTGCAGGATACTGTCGTCTCACTCCTTCTCGACGGTGATGCTCAGCTTTCTGTTTCAGGTGTTCAGACTGCATTGGGACTAATATTTCATGCCCCAAAAGTGGTGCTGACTGCCGGCACTTTCCTTAATGGTCTGATGCATTTCGGACCCGTAAAAGTCGAAGGAGGAAGAATATCCGAGAGCGGTGTCGCATCCCTCACTTCGCAGCTTGTAGAAATCGGGTTTCGGGTAGACAGAATGAAAACCGGTACACCGGTTAGGATTGACGGGCGTTCCATCGACATGAGCCTGGTCTCTGTCCAGCCAGGAGATGACATCGTTGAGAAAGAAGACTCTTCTTCTGTCGAAGACTCCTCAGTGCCGGCGTGGATGCGCTTTCACAAAGATAAGATTAAGCGCGATTTTCATAAATTCTCTTTTCTTCCCTATGTGAAACGTCAGCTTAATCCGCGTGATTGCTACATCGTGCATACATCCCCTGAAGTCCACGAATTGTTGCGTTCCAATCTTGCCGATTCCCCGTTATATAATGGTGATATCGAAAGTATTGGCCCTCGGTATTGTCCAAGTATTGAAACAAAGATTGTGACTTTTGCCGACAAAGAAAGCCATCAGCTCTTCCTTGAGCCGGAGGGTGAGACAACACAGGAATTTTACATCAACGGCTTCTCCAGTTCCCTTCCCTGGCGAGTACAATACGATGCTCTCCAGCTTATTCCCGCCTTGCGAAATGTTCAGATTTATCGTCCGGGCTATGCGATTGAATACGATTTCTTCGATCCGACACAGCTTTACCACACTCTGGAGACAAAGCTGGTGGGAGGACTCTATTTTGCCGGACAAATTTGTGGTACGACAGGCTATGAAGAGGCTGCCGGCCAAGGCTTGATGGCCGGGATTAATGCTGCCCGAAGTGCTTTGGGAAAATCACCGTTCGTTCTTGGTCGGGATCAGGCATATATTGGTGTTTTAATCGACGACTTGGTGACCAAAGGCGTTGACGAACCCTACAGAATGTTTACCTCCCGTGCCGAATATCGCATCCTTTTGCGACAGGATGATGCAGATGTGCGTCTGACCCCTCTTGGATATGAAATAGGTCTGGCATCCGAACAACGATATCAATTCGTACAGTCTAAACTGGCTCAACGCGATTGTCTGATAGAGTGGTGTGCTTCTTTCTCGGTGCGTCCCGGTGATTCCCTTAATCTCTCCCTTGTGAAATTTGGTACCTCTCCAATTTCTGCTCCTGTAAAGCTCATAGAATTGGTTCGTCGGCCCCAGCTTGGTTTTAATCGTTTGGCTGAAATGATTCCGGAAGTAGCAGAGCGTTTACAAGAGGTGGAGAAAGATAGACAGGAAGAAATCATCGAGGCTGCTGAAATTCTGATAAAATACGAAGGCTACATCCGTCGCGAGCGTGAAGCTGCCGATAAAGCCCATCGGCTGGAGGACGTGATCATTCCTTTGAATTATGATTTCTCTCGTATCACCTCCATTTCGACCGAAGGACGCCAGAAGCTCGAACGAATCCGTCCGCAGACCATTGGTCAGGCTTCCCGAATCCCTGGTGTCTCCCCCGCCGATATTAATATCCTATTGCTTATGCTCGGACGCTAATCTCTCTAAAGTGAGGGAGTTGGAATAGAAATGTTTCACGTGGAACAATGGAATAGAATACTCATTAAACCTATTAATATTATTTGAAATGACAATCGAACAGCTTAAAGACACCATTCGCGATGTGCCTGATTTCCCATCCAAGGGAATCATGTTTCGCGATTTGACCACACTCATCAAAAATCCCGAAGCTCTCCATCTCATGAGTGATGCCGTGGCTGAAATGTATGCCGACAAGGGTGTAACCAAGATCGTGGGTATCGAATCCCGTGGTTTCATCGGAGGTAGTATCATGGCTTATATTTTGGGTTGCGGTTTTGTGCCCGCCCGTAAGCCTGGTAAACTCCCCGCCGTTACTATTAAAAAGGCTTATGCCAAAGAATACGGAGTAGATACCATCGAGCTCCATTCCGACGCCATAACCGAAGACGATGTGGTTGTTATTCATGATGATTTATTGGCAACCGGCGGTACGATGAACGCTTGCTATGAGTTAGTGAAATCGATGAATCCTAAGAAAATTTATATTAATTTCATCGTAGAACTTACTGCTCTTAATGGTAGAGAAAATCTTCCCAAAGATGTCGAAGTGACATCTCTTCTGAAATATTAAGATCTTTTCCGATTTAATCGAACTTTAATTCGGGGGTGTTGTAGATAAAGCTTCTGCAACACCCCCGGTAGATAATTATTCCTACACTGGATTATGCCTCAGACCGACTCGACTCCCTCAATTCCTTCCCAGGCCCCATCTTCGGTTTCATCGAAGCCGGATAATAATTCTATATCTGTTTCCATCGAAGATCGTATTACAGATACGGGCAGACTCATCGATGAAATCGGAGGGTTTGACATTGAGGTGGTGCCTGATCGTTCCCGCGACGATATTTTTAATAATAGACCCGGAAAACATTTGCGCGAGAAAATTTTGAGTCTTCCCGAAGCCCCGGGAGTTTACATGTACCTTGACCGCTACGGAAAGGTAATTTATGTCGGGAAGGCTAAGCGTCTGAAACGTAGAGTCAGTTCATATTTCAATCGGCGCCATGACTCAGCCCGCACAAATCTTTTGGTGCGCAACATCGTCGATCTTCGTTTTATCGTTGTCGGAAGCGAGGAAGATGCCCTGCATTTGGAAAATGCGATGATAAAAGAATATCAGCCGCGTTACAATGTCTTGCTCAAAGACGATAAATCTTATCCCTGGATTGTGGTTACAAAAGAGCTTTTCCCTCGTGTATTCATGACGCGTGACCGCTCCGAAAGGGGAACATATTATGGACCATATAGCAATCTTCGCTCAGCTAAAATCGTTCTTCAGCTCATTCGCGACATCTTTCCGCTGCGCTCCTGTCGCCATTTGCTTTCAGAGCGTGAGATTGCACGGGGGAAATATCGCTTATGTCTCGATTATCACATCGGCAAGTGTGGGGGATGCTGCACTGCAAAGATTTCGCCTGCAAAATATGCCCAACATGTCGATAGAGTCCGACAGATTCTAAACGGCGACACCGTGCAGCTCGAAAACCATCTTAAAAATGAAATGACTCGATTAAGCGAGAATTGGAAATTTGAAGAGGCGCAGGAAGTGAAAGAAAAATATGAAGCTGTCAAGCGATATAATTCCCGCAGTGTCATTGGCGCTCCCGAGATTGGCGAAATAGACATCTTTGCCTATGAAGAAAACGGTGATGCCGCCTATGTCGGATTTATGCATCTCAATAGGGGAGCGGTAGTCCAAAGCCTGAATCTGGAGTTTCGGAAACGTCTGGAGGAGACTCCCCAGGAGATTCTTTCGATGGCTATCGTCGAAATCGGGCGTCGCTTTAAGAGAGAATTTAGCAATGTGATTGTCCCGTTCAAGCCCGATGTGGAGTTTGAAGGGGTTGAGTTCATCGTCCCCCGGCGTGGTGACAAAAAAAAGATTCTCGACATCGGCATAAAAAATTTGCACCAATACATTGTCGACAAGGAAAAAGCAGCTGAAAATCTTGATCCGGAGCGAGGGGTAAAAAAACTTATGGAGCGGATGAAAAGTGATTTTCGTCTTTCGCAGGAACCTCGTCACATTGAGTGTTTTGACAACTCAAACATTCAGGGAACAAATCCGGTGGCAAGTTGCGTGGTCTTTCGCAATGGAAAGCCCGCCAAGCGCGACTATCGCCATTTCATCATTAAGACCGTCGAAGGGCCCGATGACTTTGCATCCATGAAGGAAGTCCTGCACCGGCGCTATTCCCGAATGATTGCCGAAGGTGAACCTCTGCCACAGTTGGTGGTGGTCGACGGTGGAAAAGGACAGCTCAGCGCGGCCGTCGAAGCCTTCGACGAGATGGGAATTCGTGGTGAAGTAGCTTTGGTTGGCATTGCCAAGCGACTCGAAGAGATATATTTTCCAGGCGATTCACTCCCTCTATATATCGACAAGACAAGTCCAAGCCTGCGCGTTGTGCAACATCTGCGCGATGAAGCACACCGATTTGGCATTACACACCATCGCCTGCGTAGGTCTAAGTCTCAAATAAACAGTGAGTTAGACGCTATTAAAGGAATTGGAGAGGTAACCGCAAAAAACCTTTTGAAGCATTTTAAGAGTTTGAAACGATTGAAAATGGCATCCTTTGAGGAGATTGCCGAGGTGGTCGGAAAGGCCAAAGCAGCCATCCTGGTCCAACATTTTGCTAAGTCGGAATAATTCCCTAAATTTGCAATAATAAGGGCTTCAGATCGGCTCTAAAGGCCATTGGATGGCTGATAAGCAGCTTTCCAATAACTTCCCAAACCCCAAAGCATATTTTTTAACCACAAAAAGAAGAGATGATGGCGGATTTCGACATCCGAAACGAAAAACATGAGACGGAGCGAGAGTTTGAAAGAGCCCTTCGTCCTCTGTCATTCGACGACTTTGCCGGACAGGAAAAAATCATTTCAAACCTTCGCATTTTTGTGAAGGCGGCATTGCTGCGGGGCGAACCCCTCGATCATTCTTTGCTTCACGGACCCCCCGGACTGGGTAAAACTACTTTGGCCAACATCGTCGCCAATGAGATGGGGGTAGGTTTCAAAGTCACTTCCGGTCCTGTCCTTGACAAACCCGGTGATTTGGCCGGAATCCTAATGAGCCTGGATCCTCACGATGTCTTGTTCATTGACGAAATCCATCGCCTTCATCCCATTGTCGAAGAATATCTTTACTCCGCAATGGAAGACTATCGAATTGATATTCTCCTCGATAAAGGTCCCGGGGCAAAAAGCGTGCAGTTGACCTTGTCCCCCTTTACCCTTGTCGGAGCTACCACACGCTCCGGTCTCCTGACCGCACCCCTCCGGGCTCGTTTTGGCATCAACTGTCATTTAGAATACTACGACCACCCGACCCTGTGCGGAATCATCCGACGCTCCGCCCGGTTGCTCAACGTCGCCATAGACGATGAGGCCGCTTTGGAAATAGCCATGCGGTCGCGCGGTACACCTCGAATTGCTAACGCATTGCTCCGTAGGGTTAGAGATTTTGCGATGGTTGTCGGTAATGGAACCATTACCATCTCAATTGCTTGTCAAGCACTTGAGGCCCTCAATATCGACCAATATGGACTGGATGAAATCGACAATCGAATCCTCTTGACAATTATCGACAAGTTCAAAGGCGGCCCCGTAGGACTATCCACAATCGCTACTGCCCTCGGTGAAGATCCCGGCACAATCGAAGAAGTCTACGAGCCATATCTGATCAAAGAAGGATTCATTAAGCGCACTCCACGCGGTCGCGAAGTAACCGATTTTGCGTTTGAGCATCTTCATCGCTCTCGATCTCATCGCCAGAGAAATCTATTCTCCGACGATGATTTTTAAGTCCACATTCAAAGTGGGGGCTTAATCTTAGCTTTTCGCTGCCGTTTTCTTGGTAGTGGATTTTTTTGCGCCCGTCGTTTTTGATGACGTTTTCGATTTAGCTTTTGTAGCAGTCGATTTAGTGCCCGAGGTTTTGCGAGGAGATTCATCTTGCTTCTTCATGATCTCTCGCACCTCATCCACCGTTAGCGCTCCAGGTTCCACATCCTTGGGCAACCGATAGTTCACAGCTTTCCGCACTCCTTCCGGCTTGTAAGAAATATAAGGTCCGAAACGCCCGTTGAGCACTTGAAGACCCGGCATTTCCTCAAACTCCTTAATGAGTTTCATCGCTTCCTTTTCCCGTTTCTCCTTCACAAGTTGAAGCGACTCATCAAGGGTGATGGTCTCAGGTGTCAAATCTTTTGGAATCGAAACAAAGAGTCCGTCAAACCGGATATAAGGCCCGAACCGTCCAACTCCCGCCACTACTTCTTTTCCCTCTGATTCTCCAACCACTCTCGGAAGATCAAATAGTTTCAGAGCTTCATCCAGGGTGATCGTGGCCATACTTTGATCCTTAAGCAAGCTTGCAAATCTTGGCTTTTCTTCGTCAGTGGCCTCCCCGATTTGCACTGCAGGACCAAATCGACAGATTTTCACCGAGACTGGCTTGCCGCTTTTGGGGTCTGTGCCCAATAAGCGCTCGCCGACCTTGTGCTCCATTCGAAGAGAATTGATGCGGTCGATTTCCGGATGAAACCCCACATAAAAATCCGATATTTCCTTTTGCCATCCAAGGTCCCCTTCTGCTATCTCATCGAATTTTTCTTCAATCCGTGCAGTAAAATTAAAGTCCAGTATATCAGGGAAATATTGAGTTAGGAATTCATTGACAATCATCCCTACATCCGTCGGTACCAGTTTCCCCTTCTCGCTGCCACTGTTTTCAGTCTGGGTGGTCTCAGAAACTACTCCGTCTGTCATCGTCAGAACCCGATAGTTGCGCGGAGTCCCTTCTTTCTCTCCCCGCAACACATAATCGCGACTTTGAATCGTCGAAATTGTCGGAGCGTACGTCGACGGACGTCCAATCCCGAGGTCCTCCATCTTTTTGACTAAGGTCGCCTCTGTGTAGCGCGGAGGTGCCAAAGTAAAGCGTTCAGTTGCTGTAATTTCAGTTGCATTCAGCAGCTCCCCTTTGACAAGAGACGGTAAAAGAGTCGTGTCCGTCGACTCCTCAGGACGATAGACACGAAGAAAACCATCGAATTTGACTACTTCTCCCTCTGCTTTGAAAGCAGACTCAGTCTCAGCCGTCGAGAAATCAGACGAAATTTCCACAATCGTTTTTTCCAATTGGGCATCTGCCATTTGCGAAGCCATGGTCCGACGCCATATCAGATCGTATAGACGTTTTTCACGCTCGCTCCCCTCAATAGTCCGATGTGAAAGATACGTTGGCCGAATGGCTTCGTGGGCTTCCTGTGCACCCTTCGACTTAGTGTGGTAAGTTCTTCTGTGATAATAGTTTGAACCCATTTCAGACTCGATCGTATTCCGGATGTCCGCCATTGCAAGCTCCGAAAGATTGAGCGAGTCCGTACGCATATAGGTGATTTTCCCATCTTCATAAAGCTTTTGGGCAATCATCATGGTCTGATTGACCGAAAAGCCCAAACGCCGATGAGCATCTTGCTGAAGGGTAGAAGTAGTATAAGGAGGTTGAGGAGACCGATGCAATGGCTTCACACTGATCTCTGCAACATGAAATGACCCTGAGCGACACCCCTCAAGAAGATTACGGGCTGAGTCCACATTGCTTACCCGATGCGGCAACTCAGCCTTAAACCGACTTCCGTCTGCGGTCGTAAATAAGCCTGTTACACGAAAATAAGGTTCCGGGCGGAATGCCTCAATCTCTTTTTCGCGGTCGCAAATCAAACGGACAGCAACGCTCTGTACTCGCCCTGCAGATAGAGCCGGTTTGATTTTCTTCCAAAGCACCGGCGACAGCTCAAAACCAACGATTCGGTCAAGCACACGACGAGCCTGTTGCGCATTAACCAAATTAATGTCGATAGCGCGCGGATGCTCGATCGCGTTCAAGATCGCCGGTTTCGTGATTTCGTGAAACACTATCCGGCGCGTATTTTCCGGCTTCAGTCCCAAAACTTCAAACAGATGCCACGCGATCGCTTCCCCCTCGCGGTCTTCATCAGACGCCAACCATATCGTCTCAGCCTTCTTAGCCGCGCTTTTCAATTGAGCTACAAGCTCTTTTTTCTCTGCCGGCACCTCATATTCCGGTTCAAAATCAGCATCTATGTCGATGCTGAAATCCTTTTTCCGAAGGTCGCGGATATGACCGTAGCTCGACATTACCTTGAAGTCGGGGCCAAGAAATTTTTCGATGGTTTTCGCCTTTGCCGGCGACTCTACGATTACGAGATTCTTCATTCTGTCTGTGAGAAGTATGATGGACTTATAGCAGTCGATTTCTTATGCGACCGCAAAATTACAAACTTTTTTTTCATTAACAAGCAAATCCAACTTTCGGTTTGACATTTCCGGCTCATTCACCATCCAATTCCCATTCTTCCCAAACCGCATACCAACCCCACAGATAAAGACCATCCATATACCCGGAAATAGGTATTTTAAATTCACACCCCTGAGAACTTAATTCAATTCGATGAGTTTTTGTAAATTTGCACCGATGAATAATTTACATCGATGAACAATAGATTGGGAATCATTATATTTGGAATCAATAGGCTGGCAGTCGATAGGTTGATAGTCAATATGTTAACAGTCAATAGGTTTGGAATCAGTCGAGCCGCTTTTGTGTCCTTTGCCCTCCTTTCCACACTGGCACTCCCCGGCTTCCCTCTACACGCAGCACAGGAGCACCCCGACTCAATCATCTCCACCGAGCCCGACTCAATTATCTCCACCGAGCTCGACGACTTTGTTATCGAATCCGATGCCGCTGCCCGTCGACGACCCTCCGGCGTTTTAAACACTGAGCGCCTTGGACAAATCGAACTTTTTAAGGCAGCCTGCTGCAACCTCGGAGAAAGCTTCTCCACATCTCCTTCAGTCGATGTCTCATATTCCGACGCAGCAACTGGTGCCCGACAGATAAAACTCCTTGGATTGCCCGGAACTTATGTACAGCTCCTCACCGAAAATCTTCCCGCATTCCGGGGGGCTGCATCCCCCTACGCCCTCCGATTCGTCCCCGGACCATGGATGAAAAGCATTCAGGTCTCAAAAGGCGTTGCGTCGGTCAAAAACGGCTACGAAGCCATGACCGGGCAGATTGATATCGAATACCTGAAGCCGCAAGATGCCCAAGGGGTCGCCTTCAATACATACTTTGATTCAAACCTTAAGTTAGACATCAATGCGGACGGCAATATACACATCACTCCGTCCCTCAATACAGAGCTGCTTGCGCATTTCGAAAACGGCTGGGGACATCACGATGTAAATCACGACGGCTTCCTCGATATGCCCCGTCTCCGCCAATATAATTTCCAAAACCGATGGAACTATTTCTCAAAGCATTACATCTTCCATGGCGGTCTGTCGTGGCTTAAAGAGTCTGCCCGGAGCGGACAAATTCATCCCTGTGACGACCTCCCCCTTTTCCGAAGCGAGATGAATACAGATCGCTACGAAGCATATATGAAGCACGCTTTCATCCTCAACCGCGAGCATAACACCAATATAGCCCTGATGGCAAATACCGCCATGCACCGCCTTGTGGCGGACTACGGTTGGAACTCCTACAACGTCAACGAGAAAAATCTATATGCCCAGCTCCTGTTTGAGCATGACTTTAACTCCCGGCATAATCTCTCTGCAGGTCTGAGCCTTAATTATGACTATTTGGGTCAACTTTATCGCGCGGACCATGACCCTTCCGCCGGGACAAAGAAACTTCGGGAACGGGAAACGACCCCGGGGATTTATGCCCAATATACTTTCAAACTGGCTGACAAACTGACGGCTATGGCCGGAATTCGATACGACCACAGCAGTCTGTATGGCGGATTTTTCACTCCCCGGTTTCACTTCCAATATTCTCCATCGCGTCTCCTCTCCCTGCGTGCGTCGGCCGGAAAAGGGTATCGGACCGTCCATCCCTTGGCTGAACACAATTTCCTTTTGGCTTCCGGGCGAACATTGATTATCAATGGACTCGACCAAGAGAAAGCATGGAACTTCGGTGCCAGTTCCGCGTTTACTATCCCCATCGGAAGTCGGGATTTGCGGCTTAACCTTGAGTATTATTACACTCGTTTCGGTTCGCAAACTATCATTGACTATGACACCTCCCCTTGGGAAATCGCCATTTATTCCACTCCGGGATTGAGCTACAGCCACACTTTCCAAATCGATGCTACATACACGCCTTTCCGTGGGTTTGATATTCTTGCTGCGTATCGGTATAACGATGTTAAATCAACTTATGCCGATGGGCACCGACGGGAGAAACCCCTCACAAACAGATATAAAGCCTTACTTACACTTTCATATTCCACTCCTTTAAAACTGTGGCAGTTCGATGTCACATGTCAGCTCAACGGAGGAGGACGAATGCCTGATGCATATACACTCCCCGACGGCACTCAGTCGTGGCCGGATCGTTTTCCGGCCTATGTGCAGCTCAACGCTCAGGTCACACGATGGTTCAGACATTTTTCGATTTATATCGGTGGAGAAAATCTGACTAATTTCCGACAGAAGAATCCCATTATCAATGCCTCTAACCCCTGGAGTCCGGCCTTCGATCCTTCGATGGTGTGGGGACCGGTTCATGGAGCCATGGCCCACATCGGAATCCGGTTGAATTTCGGAAAGTTATGACTTTTGGGGTTTATTCAATAAATCAGCTTCAATTGACGTTATTTATTATGCCCAATTTATTTAATTGAAAATTTAATGTATCATTAACTTAGATAATAGATGAAAAAATTAGTAGCCCTCGTTGCATTGGTTGTGGCACTTTGTCTCAACGTTTCTGCAAAAGACTTGAAAACCATCGTTTTCACTACCCAACCGCAAATGACTTGTGAAAACTGTGAAAACAAAATCAAAGGTACACTGAGATTTGAAAAAGGAGTGAAAGATATTACTACAAGTGTGGCAAATCAAACTGTCACCATTGTTTACGATGGAGAGAAAACGAATGCGACCGCACTTAAAGATGCTTTGGGTAAAATCGGTTATAGCGTGACTGAGAAGTCGGGTGCGACTACGGTAGCGGCCGGAAAAAAGTGTGCAACTCAATGTGGCAAATGCAAGAAAGCAGGTGGATGTGACAAAGTAGCTGATTGCAAAAACAATCCGGCGAATAAGGCAGCCCAATGTGCGAAAAAAGCCAGTAAGTGCGCTGAGAAGGCCGGCAAGTGCGCTGAGAAGGCCGGCAAGTGTGCTGAGAAGGCTGGCAAGTGTGCTGAGAAGGCCGGTTCTTGCTCAAAGAAATAAGGTATCTGAGATAGGGGTGGTCCCAGTGATCCCCGTTTTTCTGAGCCTTGGGAGAATGAGAGGACCAGTAGGTCAGTTCAACCCATAAGATATTTTATAACAAGGAGTTGTGTGGCCGTGCCATACAGCTCCTTTAGTTGTGTGTAAATTTTTTACATGCTGATTTAGAAGAAATTTGCTATATTTGTGGACTTAAAGAAATATTTGAACAGATGCGTGCTGTCTACCGGCTATTTATAATTCTTATAGTAGTTTTCACAGTTATTCCCGGTGCAATAATGCATGGGGCGACTCACGTGGCGCTGCCAACCAAAGAGCTGCGACAACTCAACGAAGCTATTAAGCAAGCTCCGCGTTACGATGCGGCTGCGCGCCTACGCATTGACTCATTAAAGAATCTCCTTCAGGTGGCTAACCCCGGTGATTTGAATCGTCGTTGGCATCTGTGTGAGGACATTGCCTCTCTCTATCGTCGCAATAACTCTGATTCAGCTTTGCGCTACACATATAAGTGTATCAGTTTGAGTGGTCAGGACACCGTCCGGCTCCTTGAGTCCAAACTGCTGATAATAGATGCTTTAAGCGTTTCGGGACTGTTTGTCCATGCTTTGGCGAGTTTCGATTCAATTCAGAGAGCTCCGATGGCCGACGACCTCAAGATAAAAATGTGGCGTACCGGGCGCCAACTGTATTCCTACATGATGGCCTATGTGGCTTCAGACAGTCCGGTTTATGAAGAGTATTCCCGTCAATATATGGCCTACGACGATAGTCTGCTCAATCATCTTCCTCCGCGGGATAATTTCTGTATTTTCCTCAAAGCGGAGAGGGCTGTTGCAAGAGGGCAATATCAGGAGGCAAAGAAAAGTCTCACTTATCTGATGGATCGGCTTACCCCTGCCTCCAATCTTTATGGTATGACTGCATATCAGATGGCTGTCGTCTATCGAAATCAGGGTGACGAAACCAACTATGCGGCCTATTTGGCAAAAGCGGCAATCAGTGATATTGAGGCGGTCGTCAGAGAAGGATTGGCGTTGCCCGAACTGGCCAACTGGCTGTATGAACAAGGAGAACTTGAGGAAGCCTTCGACTATATCACCTTTGCCCTCGAAGGAGCCAACAGCGGAAATGTGCGCATGCGCAGCGTCACTATCGCTGCCTTAGTTCCACTGATCGACCAGGCGTATCGAAAGGAAATACAAGCTTCGCGCGACAGATGGATTCTTTGGTTCCTTCTTACCCTGGTGCTTCTTCTTGCCTCCGGGGTGCTGCTTTTTTACTTACGTCGGCAAATAAGAGACAGTCGCAACACTCATCGCAAATTAGAGTCTCTTTCCCGGCGCCAGGAATCCTATATCGGCAACTTTGTCGGTCTTTGCTCCTCTTATGCCGACCGATTGGACTCACTGTCTCGTCTTGTCGAAGTTAAAGTTTCTTCCGGTAAAACATCCGAATTGCTCAAGCTTGTAAAGTCAGGACGTTTCGGCGATGAAAAGAATGAAGACTTCTATCTCCGTTTCGACACTGCTTTTCTTGACCTCTATCCCGACTTTGTCTTCCGTGTAAATTCACTTTTGCGCGACGAGGAACAGATAGAATTGCGCAAAGGGGAACTTCTGACTCCTGAATTGCGTATTTATGCCTTCGTCAAGCTTGGTGTGAGCGAAAGTACTAAGATTGCCCAGATCCTTCACTATTCGGTCAGCACCATCTATGCTTATCGCAATAAAATGCGCAACAAAGCCATCAATCGTGAGACGTTTGATGCTGATATCTTGGCAATGCCACATCAATAAGTTTATATATCGACTTATAATCCAACTTATATTTAAATTTTTTAAATGTCTGTGATATAGTATAATATAATTATAAAAACTTATATTTTCACTTAGTAAGATTTTTTATTACTTGCACTAACCTTGCAAACAGAGTAATTTTGTGACGGATGAAATTCACAGGCTCTATTGCAGAGCCTTCGAATGATTTCTTCCTTTCGGACCAGATTGTGAAATAGTGAGTATATATATTAGTTTACAGGTTAGTTGAAAAGATTTTATAGGTAAAAAACAACAGGTGTATTATTCAAAATATACGACTATTAAATTCGTTATGTTAGGTTTGTAGTAAAATTTGATTCGCATTGCGGCAGACTTCTTGGGAAAGAGGTCTGCTTTTGTTTATATCCCTATTGGTTTCTTTATATCCTGTCGGTGTACAGCCGTGTGTTTCGGTTCTTCGCGGTGGTAGACGTATCTCCTTTTTAAATTCAAATTATTAATAGAAAGGGGAGCTACGGAAGAATTCTAATGAAGCGAAAAAACGTTAAAATCTTAAATTGTTGTTCTTTAAATTTGGTTGACCGAAAAAAAGTGACTAATTTTGTATAGTGTTTTTCATAGTATTAAATTTAAGATTAAGGTTTCGGTCTATTTCTTTGCGAAAAGAGGTAGACTTTTTCTTTTAAATAGACTTTTTTTCTTTTAAATGTCTCTTTGAGTATTGAACCAAATGAGGTTTCGGATTTTTATATGTTAAGGGGTGTCGCGAGGGATACTACCCTTCTTTCCCCGGACTATTTCCTCTTCACCAAAGAAATTTTAATCTCAATAATATCAAAGTTATGAAAATTAAAGGTTTTGCAATTTGTGGGCTTGCTGCTCTCCTTTTGAGTAGCTGTGTGAGTAAGAAGGAATATCTCCGACTTGAGAGTGAGTATCAAACCACTAAAGAGTCACTGGTCGAATGTAATGCCTATGGGAAAAGCATGGAGCAAATGCTCCGCGACGCCCGCAAGCAGAATGAAGAACTGAAGGCCGGTCTGGCCTCTCTGAAAGGGTCGCTTGACCAAAGTATAGCCCAAAATTCACAAGGGAATGTGAACATAGCCAAACTGGTGGATGAAATCAATGCCAGCAACAAATATATCAAGCAGCTTGTTGATGCGAAGTCGAAATCAGATTCGCTCAATATAGCGCTGACTAACAAACTAACGCGTTCACTTAGCCGTGACGAACTAAAAGATGTTGATGTTAAGGTCCTCAAGGGTGTAGTCTACATATCGTTGGCAGACAACATGCTTTTTAAGAGCGGTAGCTATGAGGTGAGTGATAAGGCAATGGAAACGCTCAGTAAAATTGCCAAGATTATCAAAGACTATAATGATTATGATGTGCTGGTCGAGGGTAATACTGACAATGTGCCTATCAATCGCACCAATATTCGCAACAACTGGGATCTTTCAGCGTTGCGTGCGTCCTCTATCGTGCAGGTGCTACAGGATAAATTTGACATTAATCCTTCCCGGCTTTCCGCTTCAGGACGTGGCGAATATAACACGATCGCTGACAACTCCACTGAGGCCGGCCGTCAACGCAATCGACGTACTGAAATCATCATCACACCGAAACTGGATCAGTTCCTTGATCTGATTGACAAAGCTCCAGATTCGTCGGCTTCAACAAATTGATTCTCTTATTCATCGAATCATACGCGAATAGAAAAATCCTAAAGTAAAACTCCACCGATGTCAGCGGAAGGAATCCCGCCGCATCGGTGGAATATTTTTGGAAAAATATTGATTTGTCTTAACTGCCGGAAAAAGGGAGTTTACTCCGCTGAACAGTGTTACTCCTCAAGCTTCTCTCGCATCCGGTCGAGCGCTGACCCAGTTTTTTCCTTGAATTTCTCCTTCACTTCTCGCTTCTTTTCTTTCAAGTTGCGGATATCATCTTCATGTCTCTCTTTAAACTCTTCCTTCTTCGATTTGATTTTTTGTTTGGTGGCCTTATAGACTCCTTTGGCTTTCGACTTTAGGGAAGTTTGAGCTTCGTCGCGGAAATCTTCATTGGTTTCCGGCTCGTCCGATTTCATTGAGATTTCCTCCGATTCGGGACTTTCGGAGGTTCGGGATTCCTCAAGAACTTCCTTATCAAAGGAGGACGTTTCTTCATCGAGGGAGTAGACTTCTTCACGATCGTCGTAATTTGATTTAGAATTGGTGGATGAATCGGAAGATGAAGAACTGCATGCTGTGCACCACACAAGAAATGCGGCAAATGGATAAATAAGTTTTTTCATAGGATTTGTGGAGAAGTTGATTGACAAATGTACAAAAAATAAGTCATCACTCCAAATAAAAAAATTGATTGTCGTCCCGACAACCAATCTTCGTGTTAACCTTAAAATCTAATACCATGAAAAACTCGATGCAAAGATAATATTTATTTGTCAAAAAGCTGCTTTATAACAGAAAAAAATCATCGCAATTATCTTTATTTAACTATTTGTCTATTATATGTATTTTGAATTAAGTAATATTTACATTTTCAATAGAGATTCAGAGGGTGAAGAGGATGATTGAAGAGGGAAGAGTCATTGTGTTTATTGAAAATTTTTGCTAACTTTGTCCCAAATTTTGTTTTTGCGCCCCGGGGCTTTCACGGTTCTTCGGAAAGTTTGAGAGGGTGGGTTAAAAAAGTGTTGCTTGATAATGGATAATAAGCTTGTGGTGAACGGACTGAAGTTCGTGCCCTATCTTTCGGAAGAGGAAATTAAGAAGCAAGTGAGTCGAGTTGCATCTGAAGTGCGTCGCGACATGGAGGGGAAGAATCCTCTTTTCTTGTGTGTGCTTAACGGGGCTTTTATTTTCGCTGCCGATCTGTACCGGGAAATTGGGTTGAATGATTCGCAGATAGCATTCGTTCGTTATGCTTCTTATGAAGGGACTTCGTCGACCGGGAAGGTGAAGCAGATGATGGGATTGCCGGAAAATCTTGAGGGGCGCCACATAGTGATTATCGAGGATATTGTCGACACGGGACTGACTGCCGACCGAATGATAGCTGACATTAAGCGCCACAACCCGGCTTCTGTGCGGTTTGCTACCCTTTTGCATAAGCCGGAAAGTTCGAAGACCGGATTTGTGCCGGATTATGTCGCTTTCTCGATTCCACCGAAGTTTATCATTGGCTATGGGCTGGATCTTGACGGAAAGGTGAGGAATCTTCGTGATATATATGTTAACACGGAGGAGTAAGAGAGCCTTTTCGATTTAAGAGTTAATGGTAAAAAAAGGGGTAAAAGAATTTATTTGAAATTAGGATAAATATGCTCAATCTCGTCTTATTCGGCGCTCCGGGCAGCGGAAAGGGAACTCAGAGTGCCAAGCTTATCGACCAGTATGGTCTCTATCATATATCAACCGGGGAGCTGCTACGCGACCAGATAGCTCGAGGGACAGAGCTGGGTAAGATAGCGGATTCATATATTTCGCGGGGTCAGCTTATTCCCGACGATTTGATGATTCAGATTTTGGAGGAGGTGCTTGACAGCCATGCTTCAGAGAAGAATGGAGTGGTTTTTGACGGTTATCCGCGGACGATTCCTCAGGCGAAGGCTTTGCGGGAGATGTTGCAGCGCCGGGGGACGGATTTGCATGCAGTCATTGGGCTGGAAGTTCCGGAGGAGGAACTGATAGAGCGGATGTTGAAGCGTGGTCGGGATACGGGTCGAGCCGACGACAATCTGGAGACAATCAAGAATCGATTGGATGTCTATCATCATCAGACCTGTCCGCTACGGGAATATTACCAAAAGGAGGGGAAATATATCGGGGTTAACGGACATGGGATTGTAGATGAGATTTTCGATGAAATAGCACATGGAATTGAACGGGCTACGGGAGTGGAGTCACGTTCATCAAAAAAATAGTTTTTTGTTTTTAAAAGCCGCCCCGATGGAGAGGATGTATCAATATCTTTGGCGTACCTCGGCGTTGGGACGAAGGTTTCGGCTTACAGACGGTCGAGAGATTAAAGTAATCAATCCGGGGAGGCAGAATTTCAATGCCGGTCCGGATTTTTCGAATGCCCGGATTCAGGTCGGGGAGACGGTGTGGTGTGGCAATGTGGAGATTCATGTTCGGGCATCCGATTGGTTCCGGCATAATCATCATAGTGACGAGGCTTACGATCAGGTTATACTTCATGTGGTGACGGTTGACGATGCCGAGGTGGTCCGTCGCGACGGCAGTCGCTTTCCCACATTGGTTTTTAATGTGTCGGGCGCCACAGCAGATCTGTATAATCGATTGACTGACAAGGTTGGCGAGAGGATTCGATGTTCGGATCGACTTCCTTCTGTCTCTCGGCTTGCAGTGGAAGATTGGCTTGAATCGCTTGGTGTGGAGCGGTTGCAACTCAAGTCGGGGCGTCTTCTCGATGAAAATTCTAATTTAGCGGGGGACTGGGAGCAGACGGCGTTTGTAGCCTTGGCACGTGGCTTGGGCTTTGGTGTGAACGGAGTTCCATTTGAGATGTTGGCGCGAGGATTGCCGCTTAAATTTATACATCGCCATTCAGACAATATTTTTCAAATTGAGGCACTGCTGTTCGGTCAGGCGGGTATGCTTGATTCGTCGGTGAATATTTTTGACGACTATTATCAGAGTTTGTGTAGGGAGTATTATTTTTTGGCGCGTAAGTATTCGCTTCGCCCCATGAAGGTGTCACTTTGGAAGTTTGCACGGATGCGACCTCAGAATTTCCCTCATCGCAGGATAGCACTTTTGGCGGGGATGGTGGAGGGAGGTTTTTCTTTGCTGACGCGTCTTCTCGAGACCAATGATCCGACAGCCCTGACGGACTTGTTTCGAAGACCTCTTTCCGGTTATTGGACCACTCATTTTGCTTTTGGCTCCGAGGAGTCGGCTCAGCCGACCAATATGGGAGGAGCTGCTCTTGAATCCCTTTTAATCAATGTAGCGGCTCCGTTGCTTTATGCGTTTGGAGTACACACGGGAAATCCTGAGTTAGGGGACAGGGCTGTGGGATTGCTTGAGCGGATACGACCGGAGAAAAACAGTTTTATCCGAAACTTTGAATCTCTTGGTCTGAAGGCCGATAATGCGTTGCGGAGTCAGGCGCTTGTGCATCTGCACAAATGTTATTGCGATGAAGGGCGGTGTCTGGATTGTCGTTTCGGTGTAGGAATTATCTCGAAGGTGGCCCGAGAGAGCTGTGCGGCCTATGGTAGCGGTTCAGTTGTCGGGATGGAGTGATTGTTGTTTGTTCAGACCGATACTTTCCTCGATGTGCCATCTGGGACGGCGTTTCACTTCCATGTAGACTTTAGCCAGATATTCTCCGAGAATTCCGAGAGCGAGGAGCAACATTCCGGAGCAGAACCAAATGGAAAGAATCGTAGAAGTCCAGCCGGCGATGGTGTGGTCGGTGAAGTATCGAATGAGCGAATAAATAAAGATAGCCAAAGCTATGACCATAAAAAGGATTCCGCTCCAAAGAATCATTCTGGCGGGCCGGACTGAAAAGGAAGTGATACCGTCGGCGGCAAAATTGAGCATTTTGGAGAGGGGATATTTTGATTTGCCGTAGATTCTTGGGCGTCTGTCATAGTAGACGAATCCCTGTCTGAAGCCGATCATAGGCACTATGCCCCGCAGGAAAAGATTCGTTTCACCGTAGCGGCAAAGTTCTTTGACCGCGCGAGCGGACATAAGCCGGAAGTCGGCGTGTTCCCTGACAGTCGACACCCCGAGTGATTGGCGAAGGCGATAGAATCCTTCGGCAGTGAATCGTTTGAAAGGTTTGTCTGAACGATGGCGCCTCACTCCGAAGACGACATCGTGGCCGTTAAGGTAAAGGTCAAGCATCTGCGGGATTGCTTCGGGGTTATCCTGAAGGTCGGCGTCTATGCTGACAGTGGCATCGCAGAGGTCGGCAGAGGCATGGAGACCGGCCATCAGAGCCAGTTGATGTCCGGCGTTGACGGCTAATTTCAAAGCTTTGACGTTTGTGTTTTGATTTGCGAGGTTTTCCACTACGGCCCATGTGGAGTCTGACGAGCCATCGTCGACATATAGAATGAAGCTGTCCGGGTCAATCAGTCCGTCGCTGGCCATCTGAGTGAGCAAATGACTGAGTTCCGGATGGGAGTGGGGGAGGGTTTCGGCTTCATTCAGACAAGGCACCACAATCGCGAGACGGGGCGATTTAAGCCTGTTTTTTTTAACCGTAGTGGAATTGTTTGTCATGAGGGGTAAATGTTGTCAGGAGCGTCGTTTCAAGGCTGTGAAGATGTATTCCAAACCATTGTGGGAGCCATCTTCCTCAATAAAATCCGGGTCGGGTATCCATTCGTTTCTATCGAAGTCCGGGAAGAAAGTGTCGGCATCCGGATATGTTTCTTTTATTTGAGTGATATATAGGCGACTGACGAGCGGTAGCATTGTCCGATAGAGTTCGCCTCCTCCGATGATGAATGGGAAAGGGCCGTCTTGGCAGATTTCGAGGGCTTCTTCGGGAGAAGAGACGATTTCTGCTCCTGCCGGGGAGAACCCGGGGGTTTGGCTGACGACGATGTTGCGTCGTCCGGGGAGTGGTCCGGCAGGAAGTGAGAGCCAAGTTCTGCGCCCCATAATGACGGGATGGCCGAGCGTTAATTTTTTGAAATGGCGCAGATCGGGGGGTAGATGCCAGGGCATTTCGCCACAGCGTCCGATAGCCCGGTCGGAGGCCATTGCGACGATTATTGCCGCCTGGGAAGCGGGATTGGTTTGCATAATTATTTTGGGTAGATTGAGAATAGAGGTTCAGACGCTTACTTCTCCTTTTATGGCGGGCCATGGGTCGTAGCCTTCGAGGGTGAAGTCTTCATATTTGAAGTCGAAAATATCTTTGACATCGGGATTAAGATGCATTTTAGGGAGGGGACGGGGCTGCCGGGCCAGTTGTTGGCGAACTTGGTCGAGATGATTGAGATAGATATGCAGGTCGCCGAAGGTATGAATAAATTCACCCGGCTTGAGTCCGCAGACCTGGGCCATCATCATTGTTAGCAGCGCATAAGATGCGATGTTGAAAGGCACACCCAGGAATGAGTCAGCGCTGCGCTGATAAAGCTGCAGAGAGAGTTTGCCGTCGCTGACGTAAAACTGGAAGAAAGCGTGACAGGGAGGAAGATTCATGCGGTTCAGGTCTCCGACATTCCATGAGCTGACGATGATGCGGCGGGAATCGGGGTTATGTCGTATTGCTTCGATAGCTTCCGAAATCTGGTCGATTGCTTCACCGTTGTAGCCGGGCCATGAGCGCCATTGATAGCCGTAGATATGACCAAGGTCACCGTCGGGATCGGCCCATTCGTTCCAGATTCTGACTCCTCGTTCCTGAAGCCAATGTGCGTTAGTGTCGCCGCGAAGAAACCAGAGGAGTTCGTAGATTATGCTTTTGAGATGCACTTTCTTGGTGGTGAGCAGGGGAAACCCGTCGGCGAGGTTAAATCGGGTCTGATAGCCGAAGACAGAAATAGTGCCTGTTCCGGTTCGGTCGGTCTTTTTGTGACCGTTTTGGAGGATATGCCGGAGCATATCGAGATATTGCTTCATGTTGAGGGATTTTAGTTGGGTTATGCGCTTCCGGATTGCTTCCGGTGTTGCATCAATGGAGTGGCTCGGCGGTTTCGCGAGGACTGATAGCGTATGGCATTGTTTGGGCAGACGGCAACACACTCCATGCATCGCACACATCTGGTGTCGTCTACATATCGTCCGACCACTTTGACGCATCCGGCCCCACATACTTCTTCGCATTTCATGCAGTTGATGCACTTATCCGGGTCGATTTCCACGCGCCATGTGGCATTGGAGGCTGCCAGAGAGAGCAGGGTGCCTAAAGGACAGATTGATGTGCAAAACCCGCGACCGGTGAAGAGACTGAAAATGACTACCGTCAGCAGGGTAATTATACCCGCGGCCAATCCGACACCCATTCCACTGCCTAACAGTTTGATAGCCGGAGTGGACGCTTGGGGATGCACGGTGCCGACTATGTTGCGAAACATGTTCCATGGGTCGGCAACAGCTCCGACAATGGCTATTCCCACAACAATAGAAATGAGGTAGACCACCAGGAGTGGATAGCGAATCGGGCGCGGTCGTCGGTAGCAATAGTTTTGAAATCGTTTGGGCATAAATCTCCGGAGACGGGCGATGATGTCGGTCAGGGTGCCTATGGGGCAAGCTGTGGAGCAATAGAGTCGGCCATATATTATGGTGATGATGAGCCAAAAAAGAACCGCTCCCAGGCAAACGCCGATAGCCGACGGTATGATCTGAATTTGCTGCGCCAGTTGCAAGCGTGTCGGGCCCTTGTCCAATAAAAGATAGATAAGAGATAAGGCCAAGAAAGCCGTCGCCAATATCCAACGCTGTGTCCGAAGTTTTTTCATAGAGAGAAGCGGTGAGTGGCGAGGGAATCGCAGAGGATTCCGTCAGAAGATATAGCGTGCGCTGTCGTCGGCAGCGCCAAAAATTGAGGCTATTACCATCATGTAAACCGCCATAGCCAGCATGTTGAGATTGACGGTAAGCTGTATGGTTTTTTTCGACAGGGAGAAATCGGTTGTTTTAGCAGTAATCCACCAATTGATCACGAATACCAAAACCGGCACAATCAAAAACCACCAGTCGTAGAAATGCTGAATGCAACCCAACCAAACAGTCAGCGCGGTCCAGATCAGGCCATTGATGACCATAAGAGTTTGTGTGGCTCTGAGTCCGATTACCATCGGCAATGTTTTACGGTGACTTTTCTTGTCGGCCTCCAATTGGTCGATATTAATTACAAGATTGGAATTGACGGCCATAAGACCCATGATTGCTCCAATGTAGAGTGCAGGCTCAATATCGTAGAAGCGCAGAATTTCACGGGCTTCTTGAGCCGATTGCACCAGGCAGGTGCCGATGACAGTGATAAAGCCGAAAATGAGAAAAGTTGAAACGAGCCCGAGAGGTTTTTGTGCCAAAGGGTGCTTTGTTCCATAAGTAAAATAAACGATTGCAAAAAGAGCGACTACGATTATGAGACTCCACCACCCGGCAATCACCATAAGGGGGAGACCGACCATGGCGGCGAGGAAGAAAAATGATGTGGCGGCTTCGCGCAGAATGGTGGTGCTTGAGAGGGGGATAAGATTTGAATCTACGGTTCTTTCGGGTATATGATGGATGCGAATCTCATTATAAAAATGCCAGTATGTTCCCGAGATTTGAGCAAGCACGGCGAAGAGAAGGCAAAGAGTTGCCGGCAGAATTTCCAGATTGCCTCGCAACGTGGCAGCAGCGGTGCCCCCGATAACACTCGCGATGCTAAAAAGAAGCATACGGGGTGTGGCGCCCATCAGCAGCAATTCCGGGAGGGTCATTTCTTTGCGTTTTGCCTGGATGTCGCGTTTGGGTTGATCACTCATAGTTTTCGGTTTGGATTAAAGTGTGGGAAAGATAAAGGCAAAGATACGAAAAAATATTTAATGTATCATCTTTTGGGATAAATGAAACGTGCCAATCCGTAAATATATCGGCGAAAACCGGGACGATAGTCCAATAAACGGTCAAACCATCCTAAATGTGGATTTATCAATTTCACGACAAACCCGACGTAGAACATTGAAAACAGGGTCCCCGCTCCCACAACAGTCCATGGCCATGAACTGAAGAAGCAGTAGCCCGAAATGACGGCCAAAAGGACCAGTGTTGTGTCTACGATTATCTTGATGGTGGGAAACGGGCGGCCGGTCACTCTTGAGATAGCCACCTGAATTCCCTCTCCTGGCATGGTGACCGACCCGCATCGAATTTCGGTTGCGACCCCGAAGCCTAAGATGGTCGCGCCGGCCAACTGAGCAGCAATCTGAGTGTAGAGTGGTTCATAGTCGGACAGATAAGAAGTTAGAATCATATTGAGGTCGAGTAGTCCTCCGAATATGAATCCGACTACAAGCTGAAACAACTGAACGGGTGCAAACCGTCGTCGAAGCACCAATATCTGCGCCCCGACGAGAATGATGTTCATCAGGTTGGTGTATCCTCCTATGGTCAGAGCTGGTGCCAGTCCTGCTTCTCCGGCTAAAGCGAACGCCATCGGAATAGATGAAATCACTCCGCTACCGAGATTGGAGCGCACGCACAGAGCTACTCCTAAAGTCATGAAAAACATCGAAAAAAGCAAAAGAATATGTTGCCACACAAATCCGATTGCTTTTTCTTTGCTTAAGGTTATGACCATGCTGATTTTGATTCGGTTGGGGATTTAGGTTTCCCTTGATTCGAAGAGAATTAGTCGAAAACCAGGGACGCGCTTTCGGCACGTCCCTGTTCTCACTCAGCGTCGACGCTGATTTTTCTGTTGTTCTTTGAGCATCTGCTGTTGCTGACGTTGCATCTCCTCCAGTCGGGCCATGAACCCTGATTTTTTCTTTGGTTTTTTGGCGTTTTCTGCCATCTGCCGGCGAACATCTTCCTCTCGGATGACGTAGCGGAAGGCGTAGGTCTGAATGATGGTGATCAGCAGCGACAAGAAATAATAGTAGCTCAAGCCTGCGGCATAGTTATTAAAGAAAATCATGAAGAATACGGGCATCAGATACATCATCCATTTCATGCCCGGCATCTGGCTGGGCTGATTCTGCATGTTGATGTATGTGTAAGCGATGTTGGTGACGGTCATCAGCAAGCAGAACAGTGAAATGTGGTTGCCGAAATATTCGGTCACCAAAGGGATATTTCCGCTCCAGGATATGATGGAATCGGGAGCCGACAAATCGTGAACCCATAAGAAGCTCTGACCGCGAAGTTCAATGCACGATGGAAAAAACGAGAACATTGCAAACAGGATCGGCAACTGTAAAAGCATCGGCAAGCAACCCGACATGGGACTGGCTCCGGCCTTGCTGTAGAGAGCCATGGTCTTTTGCTGACGGATAGCCATGTTTTCCTGTCCGGGATATTTCTTTTCCAGCTCCTTGATGTCGGGGGCAAGTATCCGCATCTTTGCCTGGCTTTTATAGCTCTTATAGGTGAGGGGGAACAAAACGAGCTTGATGAATAGGGTCAGAAGCAAAATGATGATGCCATAATTGCTGATCCACGATCCCAGCAAAGTGAAAATCGGGATTATGATGCCGGTGTTAATCCATCTGAAGAGACTCCAGCCCAGGGGGATGAGTTTCGTCATCGAGAGATTTTCTCCCGCTTCAGTCTGCTTGTCCAGTTTAGACAGGAGCGGGTAGAGGTTTGGGCCGAGAAACCATTCGAATGTCGCCGGAACATCAGCTCTCCAGTCATAATCGTTGACGACTGCACGGGTAGAGAAATCTTTCAGATAGTCTGAACCTTTCAATATCTTGGACTCGAAGTCAGCCGTGTTGAACGGTCGACCGGAAATCAACACTGACGAAAAAAATTGATTTTTGAATCCTATCCATCTGATTTTTGCCTTCCGCTCCTCAACAGCGTTTTTCGATTCGGACAAATGCTCGACCGAGCCCCCGGCATATTTGTAATACAAAGCTGAGTTGCGCTCTTCAAACATGCGGCCCTTCTCCTGGCGGCGAAGCATCTGAGACCATTCAACTCCAAGATTGCGGTTATTGCTCTCTACCAGGCCTGCCATGTTTTGCTGGACAATCCGCATCTTCACCATATAGCTCTCTCCCTTGGGAAGCGTGTATTCAATTCCCCAAAATGCATTGGCATTCATCCTCAAAGCCATCCGGATGGTCGAATCGTTCACTTGTTCCGGGAGGAAATGCAAATCACGCGTTGAAACCTCTTGGGGCAGAGGGATTGTGAAGGCCAGACTGTTTGTGGTGTCCGAGAAGAGAACCACTTTCTCTTTCCGTTTTTGTGTCTCAATGGGAGTGTACTCCGTGTCGTATTTCTTCAGCATAGCTCGAACCACGGTCCCTCCCTTCGATGAAAGATCAAGTGCCAACACATCATTTTCCAGACGGACAGTGGTGTCGCGTCCGGTCAGAAAACGGGCAAATTTACCATATCGGCCCATGGAAGCACTTTGTGTCCGCAGAAGCTCGACGGCCTTGCGCTGCTCGGCTGCGGAAATACGTTCGCTTGGCCGGCCGACCACATCGGAATACTGCACCGGACGGCCGTCGACATCAATCGTCCCAAAAATGCTGTCGCCACGAAGCGAAAGATAAAGGCCATTCTCATTGATTGTCGTCGTCCGCGAACTGTCGGCCCCGACGGTCACTGTGCCATTTTCCGCTATATTGCTTGCAAGCCACTCCCGTTCAGTGGGTGAAAGAGGCTCAAACGGAGCTGCGTTTTCAACCGCCGCATTCTGAGTCGTCTCCTTGGGGCCCGCATCCGGATTCTCTTTCTTCGGCTGGAGCCACATAAATCCGAAAAAGATAGCGGCCATCAGTATCAAGCCGTAAATCGTATTTTTATCCATCGTCGTATTTTAGATGCCTGTGATTCGATATTTCTGTATCTCTAATTCCCAAATTATTTGCGACTTGCACCGTAAGCCACCGCTGCCTTGATAAAGGATATGAAAAGTGGATTCGGCTCCAGGACTGTCGACTGATACTCCGGATGATACTGGGTTCCGATAAACCAGCGCTTGTCCGGAATCTCTACCACCTCTACCAAATTCGTGCCCGGGTTTGTCCCGACACATTGCATTCCCCCTCTCTCAAACTGCTCACGATACTCCTCGTTGAACTCAAATCGATGGCGATGACGCTCACTCACTCGGGTCGTTCCATAAGCTTCCGCTACCTTCGACCCCGGACGCAAATCGCAATCATAGGCTCCGAGCCGCATCGTCCCTCCCATATTTGAGATGCTCTTCTGCTCCTCCATCAAATCTATCACATTGTGAGGAGTCTTCATATCCATCTCAGTCGAATTCGCTTCGTCCAATCCCAGGACATTGCGTGCAAATTCAATCACCATACACTGCATCCCAAGGCAAATGCCAAACGTCGGCACATCATGCTCACGAGCCCAGCGTAAAGCCTCAAACTTCCCCTCTATGCCACGTTGACCAAATCCCGGAGCTATAACTATCCCGTCAAGATCCTCCAGATATTCCCCCGCATTTGTAGCCGTCACCTTTTCAGAATTGATGTAGACCAACCGAAGCTTACGGTCGCAATGCGTCGCCGCGTGGCTCAACGACTCATTGATCGACTTATACGCATCCTGAAGCTGAACATATTTCCCGACAAGCCCGATGCTAACCTCCTCCTTAGCCGTCGAAAGCTTCTCAAGAAACATATTCCAGGCCGTCAAATCAGGTTGCCCTTCATCCTCAACCCCCATCTTCCGAAGTACGATATCATCCAGATGCTGCTCATGCATCATCAACGGCACCTGATAGATCGTAGGCGCATCCAAACTCTGAATCACAGCCTCCGGCTCGACATTGCAAAACTGCGCAACCTTCCGCCGCATCTGAACCGGTACATCCTTTTCAGTACGCAAAACCAAAATATCGGGCTGAATACCAACCTGCTGAAGCAACTTTACCGAATGTTGCGTCGGCTTCGTCTTAAGCTCCTTGGCAGCCTTCAGATACGGCACATACGTCAAGTGAACACACAACGCATCCTTGCCAAGCTCCCACCGAAGCTGACGCACAGCCTCCAGATATGGAGTCGACTCAATGTCACCAACCGTACCCCCGATTTCAGTAATAACGAAATCAAACTTCCCCGTGTTACCCAAAATCTTTACATTACGCTTTATCTCATCCGTAATGTGAGGAATAATCTGAACCGTCTTACCCAAATAATCGCCCCGACGCTCCTTATCAATCACAGACTGATAAATCCGTCCCGTGGTCACATTATTTGCACGGGTCGTCTGAATATTTGTAAACCGCTCATAATGGCCAAGATCCAAATCAGCCTCATGCCCGTCGACCGTCACATAACACTCCCCGTGCTCATACGGATTCAAAGTCCCCGGATCAATATTAATATACGGATCAAACTTCTGAATAGTCACCCGATAACCACGCGATAAAAGCAGCCGCGCCAACGATGAGGAAATAATACCCTTTCCTAACGACGACACTACGCCGCCAGTCACAAATATATACTTGGTCTCCACTTACAATAGCTTATGATGCAGTTAGTTTTCTCAATCTACAAGCACTTCGCCACTCAACGAGAATCAGACCTTCTACCGGCTCTTAAATCCTTCTCGCCCTCACGACAAAGCATTTCAAAATGCAAAATTAAAAAAAATCCACCGAAACCCATAATCCCCCACTCAAAAAACAAAATAAAAAAGCGGGAACCTAAGCCAACCGGCTTCAGTCCCCGCAACATCAAGGTTACGAAAAGGTGGTTTCAAAAAAAGAAATGCCACCGGACGTCGCGAACTTCTATCTCCACACCTAATTCCTCCACGACACCCGGCAGCAATTCATCAATTTCTTGCCGCCGGAACATAATTCAAAATCCCGGTCAAATGCATCCGCTAATGCTCGACAATCTCCTAAAGGTGTGGTCTCTGATTTTAAAACACATCCAACCAAATATCGTTCATTATTACCAAATTTTTAACTTTTTGCTCCCTCTGACAACATTCCGACGCTTCAGACGTTACAAAGAAAAAAATATTACACCCAAAAATCTCAAAATGGCAAAAAGCAACCTCTATACAGCCACAGGCGACAACGGCACAACTTCCCTTGTCGGAGGAACCAGAGTCCCAAAAAACAGCGTCCGGCTCGAAGCATACGGCACCCTCGACGAATTCTCCTCTTTCCTCGGATGTGTCCTCTCAGACCCGGGCTGCCAACCAAAAATAAAAAACCAACTACTCCAAATCCAAAATATGCTCTTCAACCTCGGAGGATACCTCGCCTCCGAAGTCAAACAAGACGAAACCCCATCTGCATGGGGCCTTACACAAAACCACATCACAACACTCGAAAACTGGATAGACCACCTTGACGAGCAAACCCCGAAAATCAAAGCATTCGTCCTCCCCGGAGGAACCATGCTCGCCGCAAAAACTCACGTCGCCAGAGCCGTCTGCCGCAGAGCCGAACGAAGAATACTCGACCTTGCAAGCCACGCATACGTCGATCCCCTTCTTCTCAAATACATCAACCGCCTCAGCGACTACCTTTTCATCCTCGCCCGACACTTCAATGCACTTGCCGAAGTCGACGAGATTACATGGAAGAAAGACGACTGAAAACTTGCACATCCCTTCCCCCTTTTATAACTTTGCGACGTTTTTGCACTCCGGATTCACTCCCACCTATTGCAGAAAACAATCACCCAGATTATAAAACTTTATAACACACATATATACTATGTATTGGACACTTGAATTGGCCTCAAAGCTCGAAGACGCTCCATGGCCTGCTACAAAAGAAGAACTCATCGACTTCGCAATGCGTTCCGGAGCTCCGATGGAAGTGATAGAAAACCTTCAGGAAATTGAAGACGAAGGAGAAGCATACGAAAGCATCGAAGACCTTTGGCCCGACTACCCCTCAAAAGAAGACTTCTTCTTCAACGAAGAAGAATACTAAACCAGAAACAAATAGATATTCTTCTGAATATCATTGAATTAAAGAAAAACCACCCTTAAAAAAGGGTGGTTTTTTCATGTCCGAATACCCCAAAATCTATCAAAATAACCTTAAAATTGAAACTCAAACTATGTTAATTTCTTTGGGAAATGTATTTTCACTGGCTTATATTTGTTTTGTGGTAAATATGTTGTAAATTTGCTTAATAATAAATAGGTGCCTCATATGTATAAAATTAAACCGGAAAACGTAAAGGCTTTTATAACAGATCGTGGTATCAAGTTGCCGCGTTTTCAGCGGAAACAAACCTGGGATGAAAAAAAGAATTTTCAGC
>CAZNMC010000004.1:0-65909 GCA_964574285.1 uncultured Sangeribacter sp.
AAATTTTAAAACACTTTTTTTTGAATTATTTTTTACCTAACTTTGCATACGATTCGCCTATAACAAAATAGAGCCAACTTCCGAATGAACTCAGAACTTCAGCAAAAATGGGATAAGTTTATGTATCTTATCCGTGAAAATGTCGGAGCCGAAAGGTTTCGAACATGGTTTGCTGAAGCTATACCCATCAATCTGACAGAAGACGAAATTGTTATCGGACTTCCTTCTTATTTCATCTTTGAGAAATTTGAAGATGACTTTTATAATATAATTCATAAAGCGCTACGGCACACCTTTGGAAAAAACATTAAATTGCTTTATGAAGTAAATATTATTAATCACGATGCGCAAAGTCGAGTCAAACTAAATAGTCCTGAACAAAGTTCAGTTATAACAAGCAAAATTGCACGTCAGACAACTCGCGCCTTTAATCCTCTTGAAAAGAAATCGGAAGCAAGTCGGGGGAATGATATCGACACTCAACTGAACCAGGCTCTAAACTTCGGGAATTATTGTGTTGGCGACAGCAATCGTCTTCCTTTCACGATTGCGGAATATATTGCCAATAATCCCCATAAGACCGAATTTAATCCCTTCTTTCTATATGGAGATGTCGGAGTGGGAAAAACCCATTTGATGCAAGCCATTGGAATCCGCTTAAAAGAGTTAAATCCTTCTGCGAAGGTATTCTTCACTCCCATGCGACAATTTCAATATATGTTTGCTTCTGCAAAAATGGAAGGAGAAATACCCAATTTTATAAATTGGTTTCAACAAGCGGATGCCATTCTTTTCGATGATCTGCAAGAAATCTCATTCAAAGACGGAACAATTAAGGCACTCTTCCCTATTTTCAATCACCTCCACAATCATGGGAAAACATTAGTTTTTACATGCGACCGTCCTCCTGTAGAATTAGATGGTGTGACCGATCGCTTGATTGATCGATTCAAATGGGGGGTAACAGAAAAATTGCCTGCTCCCGACAGAGAATTGCGTCGAAAGATTCTCCAATTCAAAGCATCGAAAAACGGTTTGGACTTACCGGAAGAAGTGATGGACTATATTGCCGATAATACTTCCGGATCTGTGCGAGAACTTGAAGGGATCGTGATGGGTATTCTGACAAGAAGCATTACGACTAATGCTCCCATAACGCTCGAAATGACTCGTAGCGCTATGCGCAACTCAGTAAAAAAGATTGAAAAGAAAATCAATCTTGACATGATAGTTGACGCTACCGCAGAATATTATAATTTAAACCCGGATGTCATTTTCTCCAAAAGCCGCGTTCGTGATATAGCCGATGCCCGAATGGTCACAATGTATCTGAGTAATAAACTAACAGATCTTTCACTCAAAGCCATTGGAAGAAAACTAAATCGATCGCATACAACCGTTATGCATGGAATAGCAGCGATAAAAGATCGCATGCCATTCGCACGGGAGCTAATGGAAGCTGTCGAGCAAATCGAGATTGATTTGCGTCATTGATATACAGTGCTTCCTTATTAATTCAGTTTATCCCTCCTTATTTAAATATTTATGATGATATTCAGACATCTATTTCTTTCCGCCATCATAGTCGTAAGTGTGATTCCCGCGTTCAGTTGGGGTCAGAAGGGCCATGACACTACAGCAGCGATTGCTGAACGCAATCTTACTCCAACAGCAAAACATGCCCTTGATTCCCTTTTGGAAGGGAAAAGTATAGTATATTGGGCAAACTGGTTGGATAATGCTTCTCATACTCCTCAATACGCCTATACCAAAACATGGCACTATAAGAATATTGATGAAGGTTATTCTTATGAAAAAGCTCCCTTACTCGAAAGCGGAGATATAGTCCGAGCACTCGAAAGGCAAATTCTAATCGCACAAGATTCAACACGTAGTGTTGAAGATCGACGTTTGGCAATTAAAATGATAGTTCATTTTTTGGGGGATATTCACCAACCTATGCATCTTGGTCATGCCTCTGACCGTGGAGCTAATAATGTCGGTGTAAAGTTTTTTAATCGCGATACGAATCTCCATTCCGTATGGGATTCAAACTTACCGGAAGCAGCCCATAAATGGAGCTTTACAGAGTGGAGCGACCAAATCGATCGACCAACGCAAGTTGAAAAAAATGAGATTTTAAAAGGTACTATTAGTGATTGGGCAAAAGAAACCTTCAACATTTGTACAAGAGTATACGAAGAAACCCCACAAGGGACAAATATCTCTTATGATTACATTGCAAAATGGACTCCTACCATCGAAAATCAATTCTTAAAAGGTGGTCTGAGATTAGCTGACATTCTTAATTCCATTTTTGATTCTGAATATCATCCTAAAACCGAGACTGTGACTCAATGAACCAGCATCAGTCCCACTCCGCATCGGACGGACTTCCTCCTCTGTCTCTTCCGGCTGCGAAGCTAAGAGTGCGTCAACATGAAGGAGTTGTACAGGTTTTCGATGAACTGCGTGGTAAATATGTAGCTTTGACGCCGGAGGAATTTGTCAGACAGCATTTCGTTGCATGGCTTACTGCATTTAAAAATTATCCCAAAAGTTTACTGTCCAACGAAGTCACTCTTGAAATTAATGGTCGTCGCCGGCGATGTGATACCGTCGGGTTCTCGCCGGAAGGAGAACCTATGATTATTGTTGAATACAAGGCACCAACGGTCACTATAACACAAGACGTGTTTGATCAAATCGCTCGATATAATATGGCTCTTCAAGCTAAGTATCTAATTGTATCAAATGGTATTCAACATTATTGTTGCCGCATGGACTATACAAACGATACTTATGATTTTGTCGCAGAAATTCCATCTTATATTTCTCTACGCCACCCCACATCTGAAAATTAACAATTATCTCTTATTTCGTCGATAAATTTGCCAACTATTGAACATATTCTGCCATATTGAGTAAAAAGCCATTGCTACAGATGCAACCGGATTAAGAAATGCAGTGAGCATCCAAATTCCCATAGCAGAATTTTTCTGACCAAGTAGTTGGCCTCCGGCAACCACATCACCATACCAATATCCGATCTTCCGTCCCACAAAAAACTGAAGAAAGCAGGCGAATAAAGAAATCACACCAAGCCACACCACATTGGACGAATCACTATACCAACGGACAGCAACAAAATCTGCAGTTTGGCCAATAGTTACAAATAATGCAACAGCCCATAAATAAAATGAAAAATGCTTGTACCGGGCAAATAGTGAGTTAACTTTTACAATATAAATTTGTAAGAATAGGACAATTAGATAAGGGAGGACAATTACACTGGCTATTTTCAAAAAAACTAATAAAAATGTGTCTAAAAAATCCCGATAAAGACTATGTTTTAGTATTGTAATCCAAAAGGGAGCGACAAAAGCCACCAATAAATTCCCAAAAATAGTATAAGTTGTCGTCCTCACCGAATTGGCTCCCAACATAGAAGCGACCACTGTCACTGAAGAGGCCACAGGACACAACGCACAAATCATCGCACCCTGGGATAATACTTCATTTTGAGAAAAAAGAAAAACGGCCCAATAGCTTGCAAAGCTGAAAAGAACTTGAAAAAATCCCAAAATAAAATCCAATTTCCCCGGCCGTAACTTTTTTAAGTCAACCCCGGAAAAAGTCAGTACAAGAATAGCGAAAATAACATAAGGGACAATAACAGAAATTACACCACAAAATTCGCGAAGAAAATATCCCCCAAGCAACGCTATCGGTAAAACCAAACTTTTATAACGCTGCATAGCAAAAAACGATTTCAAATACTTTTCTCACATTGCTAACCATATAAATATAGAAGTAACAAAGTATAGGAATAGAAGTAAAGAGATAACCTGGTTGACTTGCAGTAGTTGCATAATTCTTATAAATGTAAAATGGATGGGAGACAAGTCCAAACATAAAGAAGGGTGAATCAAATTCTAACGAATTGAGCCACCCTAATTTATATTATTTGATGCCAAAATATGGCAACTATTATGCTGATATCCGAAGAGGAAATCTATTACTTCAGAGCTGCCTGAACAGCATCGTTAGGCACCATTTCCTCTTTAAAGATATAAGCGCCCGTTTTAGGAGATTTCTCCATCTTAATGACTTTGGAATAGGTGCGTCCTTCACCTTTTTGAAGCGACGCGACGGTTTTTTTTGCCATGGGTCAGAGTGCTTATTTAATTTCTTTGTGGACAGTGACTTTTTTGAGAATTGGATTGTATTTTTTCAACTCCAAACGCTCAGTAGTGTTTTTGCGGTTTTTGGTTGTGATGTAACGCGACATCCCGGGCATACCGCTGGCCTTATGTTCGGTGCATTCAAGAATTACTTGAACACGATTGCCTTTTGCTTTCTTTGCCATAACAGTGGGGTAGAATTAAAGGGAGAGGATGGTGATGTCTTTGAAATCCAAATTTCCTTCGGCTTCAGCTCTTTTCAAAGCAGCATTGAGACCGATTTTGTTGATAGTGCGAAGAGCATGCGCGCTAACGAGGAGCTCAATCCACATATCTTGCTCCACCCAATAGAATTTTTTGCGGTGAAGATTCACATTAAATTTGCGTTTTGTGCGACGCTTCGAGTGCGAAACATTGTTACCAATGCTTGCCTTCTTGCCCGTTAACTGACAAACTTTTGACATGGCTGTTGATTGTTAATTCTTTGATTTAAAGTCTGTTGAAATGTGGCCGCCATCTCACACTCATATCACAGCTGGACGCATCTTTTCCAGCAGCTTTCTACGGATGTGCCACAAATCGGATGCAAAGTTAGTTAAAAATTCCCTAACAGCCAAATCATTCACCAAATATTTTTTATTTTTAAGTCCCAATAAATTGGAAAATAATATTTCAACTTGAAAATTCAATTAAATGCAATTATTCATCGTTGAAATCTTCTTGGGCTTCATAACTATTACGAAGAAGTCGAATGAGCATCATCATTGCATGATTAGTAGCACTTTCTATAACATTATCCCGGCCCCCCGAAAAATGCAGACATTCACTCACTACGGTATCCAAGTATTTAACCGCCATCCATACCGTGCCCACCGGTTTATATCGAGTCCCTCCATCAGGACCCGCAATACCAGTAGTTGCTATCGCACAATCAGTCCGCATTAGACGAGCTGCCCCACGCGCCATAGCCTCTGCAACACTACGACTGACTGCGCCATCGCGATCAATATCTCGCCTATCAACCCATAAGACATTACACTTCACGTCATTGCTATAACTTACCACACTTCCCAGAAAGTAAGCTGATGACCCGGGATTGCGAACAATCCGATGAGCAATGTTACCACCAGTACAACTTTCAGCTGAGCTTACGGTCAACTCTCTTTCTACTAAAAGCTCTCCTAATACTTGTGCTATTGTCTTATCGGAAGTAGCAACTACCTCTTGTGAAAATATCTCATTGAGATTTTGCTGATACCGATTCATTTTAAATCGTAGCAACTCTACTCCGGAATCAATTCCAGTCAATGTGATTCGAGTAACAAGATTATCAGTGTCAATTGATATTCTCACATATTCCGGGAGCATTGACTCGAAATGCTTCATAACTTTTGCCAACTCCTGGCGAGTGTAGCCATAAATAACGACATGGCGTGTCTCGCGATGAGAAGTGGAATCAGGATTTTTCTGCTTATCGGTCATCTAATATAATTTATATTGAGAGTTGGGAAATGTTCTATCGCACGAAAAAAGTATATCACCTAAGTAAAATTACATCTTATATTTCCACTCTTGCAAATGGCGGCGCACTTAAGTCGCAAAATTCTTTATTCTGAAATCTAAAGTAGCCGGCCATTGCAACCATTGCGGCATTATCGGTCGTAAACTGCTTAGGGGGAATCCATGCCGTCAACCCCTTACTTTTGCAAAATTCTTCCACAGCTTTGCGTACGCCCGAATTAGCGGACACTCCTCCCCCAATAGCAATCTGGCTTACAGGATATTTTTCAGCCGCCAATTCAAGTTTTTCGAGAAGAATCCGAATAATAGTAGCTTGAAGGGAGGCTGCCAAATCTTCTTTATTCTCCTCTATAAAACCAGGATTTAATCTCAATTCATCTCGTACTGTATATAGGAAGGAAGTTTTAAGTCCGGAAAAGGAGTAGTCCAACCCTTTAATTCTCGGACGACTAAATTTAAATGCATTGGGATTACCTTTTTCTGCAAGTCGATCTATATGGGGTCCTCCTGGATATGGCAACCCCATAACCTTAGCGCACTTATCAAACGCCTCTCCAGCAGCATCGTCGATAGTACGCCCCACTATTTCCATCTCAAAGGGAGACTTTACAAAAACAATTTGAGAGTTTCCACCCGAAACCAGTAGGCAAAGAAAGGGAAATTCCGGTACGCTTTGCGAAATTTCAGTGCGAATAAAATGGGATATAATATGGGCCTGGAGATGATTGACCTCTATGAGTGGAATCTTACCTGCAATAGCTAATCCCTTTGCGAAAGAAGTTCCCACCAATAAAGATCCAAGCAACCCGGGTCCTCTGGTAAAAGCAATTGCATCCAAGTCTGCAACCGCCACTTGCGCTTGACGCAAAGCCTCAGAAACCGTCGGCACAATGTTTTGCTGGTGAGCTCGAGATGCAAGCTCGGGCACAACCCCACCATATGCTTCATGGACTTTCTGCGATGAGATTACGTTGCTCCGTAGAATACCATCAATGATAACAGCAGCCGAAGTGTCATCACATGAAGATTCTATACCCAGGATTGTAGTACTCATTATTGGTAACATTTAAATTTTCGAGAACAAAAGTAATAAAAATTTGGAGGTTGCACAAAAAATGCTTACCTTTATATTCTTAAATCAATACACACCATCAAGATGTCTGAATTATCGGGAATATATCATTCTATATCGAATTCAAACATTTCACTTATCAGAAGTTTAGAAACCAAAAAATTTCGTATTCGAGAAGGTCTGTTTGTAGTACAGGGTCGCAAATCGGTGCGTGAAGCACTCACTATTTGGAAACCAGTTTTGGCTGTGGGAAGAACTGAGTGTATTGAAGATCTTGAAAAAGAATTTCATTTAGGAACCGATTTGATGCGGATGGCGTCAGAAGTTCAGATGCGAAAAATGTCTACTCTAAAAACAGCACCCGATATAATTGCTGTTTTTAATCTACCGGAGGAAGAAAATCCGGATATTCATCTTGACAATTCTAAGCTATATCTGCTTCTCGATGGAATCCAGGATCCGGGGAACTTAGGATCGATTATGCGTACTGCGGATTGGTTTGGTATTGAAAAAGTATTTTGCTCTCCACAGACAGCGGATATATTTAATCCTAAAGCTCTCATGGCTACAATGGGTTCTTTCGCTCGTGTTAGAGTCTGCTACACTGATTTGGAACAATTAGTCAGTCGAAACGCCGACCTACCGCTATATGGGACAATGCTTGATGGGAAAAATATTTATTCCACTACTTTGACTTCAGGAGGGATGGTGGCCTTCGGGAATGAAGGCAACGGTTTATCAGATGGTTTGAAAAAAATGGTAACTTCCCCCCTTCTCATTCCACCTTTTTATCCTAATCGCCATGCGGAATCACTCAATGTCGGGGCAGCAGCCGCTGTGGTTTTAGCAGAATTTAGAAGATCATAAAAGATTTGAAACTATACATTTTGATTCAACTTAGATAAAAGAATGGCATCCTCGAAAACAAAAACTGCTTTTTTCTGTAATCAATGTGGCTATGAAAGTATAAAATGGTTAGGAAGGTGTCCGGGATGCGGGGAATGGAATACCATGACAGAAGAAAAAGTCGTAGTTGGGAAGAAAGGTAATTCCCGACGAGCAGGCTTACTCTCTTCTGATGTAAAACCAGTAGCTCTTTCCGATATCGAAACTTTGGAAGAGCCACGTATTCTTATGCCGTCTATCGAATTAAACAGAGTATTAGGTGGCGGTTTGGTTCGGGGAAGTCTAACTTTAATTGGAGGAGAACCGGGTATAGGAAAATCCACCCTCCTCCTTCAAAATATTCTTTCAATACGAAGTAAACGCATCCTCTATATTTCGGGAGAGGAATCGGCCACTCAATTAAAATTACGTGCAGATAGGATTGGCAAAAACGCAGACAATACGTTTATCTTATGCGAAACGGATCTGGACCGCATCATGGCTCATATTGACAATGTAAAACCTCAGATTGTAGTTGTTGATTCAGTTCAAACCATTTTTTCTCCAGAAATAGAATCGGCTCCCGGATCGGTGAGTCAGGTTAGAGAGTCAGCTTCCAGACTTCTTCGCTATGCAAAAGAATCTGGGGTACCGGTCATCCTAGTCGGCCACATTAATAAAGATGGAGCCATAGCCGGCCCAAAAGTATTGGAACATATTGTCGATACTGTGCTTCAATTTGAAGGTGACCGACAATACCTTTACCGACTTCTCCGAGCAGTCAAAAATCGCTTTGGAGCAACCTCCGAAATTGGTATATATGAAATGGTCGCTCGGGGTCTTAGAGAAGTAACGAATCCCTCTGAATTACTTCTCTCCCAAAATAGAGAAGAAGAGATGTCGGGGATCGCCATAGGAGTAACGGTTGAAGGTGTGCGACCATTTTTAGTTGAAGTCCAAGCACTTGTTTCTTCCGCTGCCTATGGAACACCTCAAAGGTCGGTTACAGGATTTGACCAAAGACGCCTGAATATGTTATTGGCAGTTCTTGAGAAACGTGCAAAATTCAAACTCGGACAAAAAGATGTTTTTCTCAATATTGCCGGAGGCTTAAAAGTTGCCGATCCGGCCCTTGATCTCGCAGTAGTAGCTGCAATCATGTCGTCGAATTTCGACCTGACCATTCCTCAACGAATAGCCATGGTAGGCGAGGTGGGTCTATCCGGAGAAATACGGACAGCGGCTCGAATTGAACAACGTGTTGCAGAAGCCCAGAAACTTGGATATGAACGAATTTACATTCCCCAAAAAAATCTTAAAGGGGGTCAAAAAAATGACTTCAAAATAGAAATAATTGAAGTCGGGAAAGTTGAGGAACTTTTTCGTTCCCTATTTGCATAAATCTGACGATGGGGATTGAATATTTTTCGCTAAATTTGTAACTCCATTTACGCGGATGTTGTTTTCGAGTATTTTTCAATTCCATTCCCGCCAACTCCAATGAATCTTGATATAATAAGTGACCAGTCAACCAACTATTTCGACGAATTAAATCCTCAGCAGCGGGCTGCAGTGACTTACCACGAGGGTCCTTCGTTGGTGATTGCCGGAGCCGGTTCCGGTAAAACCAGAGTACTCACATATAAAATAGCTCATCTAATAGCGCATGGTTTTGAGCCTTATCGAATCATGGCTCTCACCTTTACCAATAAGGCCGCTCGCGAAATGAAAGAGCGAATTGCCCAAACAGTTGGTTCTAAACTTGCTTCCCGGCTATGGATGGGGACTTTCCATTCAATTTTTCTCAGAATACTGCGTTCACATGCCGACCTTTTAGGTTATCGCCATGACTTTACAATTTATGATACCGCCGACTCGAAAGCTCTTATCAAAACGATAATCAAGGATATGGCTTTGGATGAGAAGACGTATAAACCATCCACAATTGCCTCCATTATATCAAATGCCAAAAACGCTTTGATCTCGCCTGAGACCTATATGGCCGACAAAGCAAGTCGAGATGCGGACAAGAGAGCTAATCGGCCCATGACAGCTTATATTTACTCAACCTATGTTAAGCGATGTAAAAGCGCTTCGGCAATGGATTTCGACGATATTCTCTTTCAAATGAATCTATTGCTGAGAGATTTCCCTGATATCTGCCGCCACTATCAAGAATTTTTTCGTTATATTCTTGTCGATGAATATCAAGACACCAATTTTGCCCAACACCTGATTATCACTCGATTGGCGGGTGAACAAAAACTGGTGTGTGTGGTCGGTGATGATGCTCAAAGCATATATTCATTTCGAGGGGCAAACATAGCCAACATTCTCAATCTCAATCAAAGTTTCCCGGGACTAAAAGTATTCAAACTCGAAAGGAACTATCGCTCAACCCAAAATATTATCAATACGGCTGGAAGTCTGATTGAAAAAAATACATGTCAAATGGAAAAGCATGTATATAGCGAGAATGAGCCTGGTGACAAAGTGGAAATAGTATCTACCTATAGTGATTTTGAAGAAGCCTTTTTAGTGGCTAACCAAATATCCCAAACCCAACTCACTCACCACGATTCTCTTGATGAGTATGCTGTTCTTTATCGCACCAACGCACAAAGCCGTCAACTGGAAGAATCCCTGCGAAAACGAAATATCCCCTATCGAATCTATGGTGGACTCTCTTTCTACCAACGCAAGGAAGTAAAAGATGCAATATGTTATTTCAGATTAGTCGTAAATCCTGATGATGACGAAGCATTGCGGCGCATTATCAACTTCCCCGCTCGGGGAATAGGAGAGACTACGCTAAAAAAGTTAACCCACTCCGCAATTGCCGAAGGAAAAAGTATATGGCAGATAATTGCTGACCCCGAAGCAGCTAATTTAAAATTGAATTCCGGTACGCTGAAGAAACTCTCATCTTTTCAGTCGATGATTGCCGAGTTTCATGACGCTCATATAAACGGAATGGATGCTTTCACATTGGGATCTAAAATATTTCAATCTATTGGCATGATTTCGATGCTTATACATGATAAAGCACCGGAAAGCATCAGTAAGAAAGAAAACCTCGAAGAGATTTTGTCCGGGCTCCAAGAATTTGTGGAAGCAAGAGAAGAAGAAGGCAACGAAAGTAACACCCTCTCCGACTTCCTATCCGAAGTCTCACTGGCAACCGATCAAGATCAAGACGACGAAAAAGATATTCCTAAAGTAACCTTAATGACCGTCCACGCGGCAAAAGGATTGGAATTTTCCCATGTTTGGATTGTTGGGGTGGAAGAAGAACTTTTTCCATCGGCTATGAGTATGGAGAGCCTGCCCCAAATTGAGGAAGAACGAAGATTGCTTTATGTGGCGATAACTCGGGCCAAAACCAACTGCACTCTAACATACGCTAAAAGCCGTTTTCGCAATGGACAGACCATTTCCACTCGACCCTCTCGTTTCATCTATGATCTCGACCAGCGTTTCTTACGGATAGAAACTTCCTCTAACCTTGGCAATTCCTCTTCCGGATTTATTGATCCAACATCTAATTGGCTTGCACCCAGACGCTCGGGTACCTATCGTTCCTCGGCAGGAGGCCAAATAATATCCAATAATTTTGGCCATCGGAACGAAAAAATTAACTCCTCTCAAAAAAAACTTACCTCCCACACTGCCAATGCCGCCCAAAGTCTGCATAGTCCCTCAGAATTATCCATAGGGATGCGTATAAATCATTCTCGATTTGGAGGCGGTGTTATCACTGGTATTGGCGACCTTTCGGGAGAACCTATGATTTCTGTAAAATTCGATCAAGTTGGCCCCAAAAAGCTTCTACTAAAATTCGCTCGTTTCAGCATTGACTGATAAAATTCTTTTACTCTTCCCCGTTATATTAAAACTAACTATGACGCTTCCAACACCTTATTATATCGTTTACGAGGATAGGCTACGACAAAATCTCAACCTTCTGGCAGAAGTACGCCAGCGGGCTAACGTAGAAATAATCATGGCCTTAAAAGCTAATGCCTTATGGAAAACATTTGGCGTAATAGCCCAACAATTTCCCAATTCGACTGCAAGTTCTCTCAATGAAATGCGTCTGTCACTGGATTATCTGGGAGGAGAAGTCCACACATACTGCCCGGTTTATACCGCCGACACCTTCCCCTTATTTTTAGAAGGTAGTTCCCATATCACTTTTAATTCACCCCGCTTATATCTTCGCTTTAAAGAACAGATTGAGAATTGGAATCACACTCACCCACAGAGACAGGTTTCCCCCGGACTTAGAATCAATCCTCGATGCAGTGTGATAGAAACCGACATATATAATCCTTGCGTTCCCGGCTCTCGCTTTGGAATCAATTCCGATCAACTTCATGAGCTGCCTCCAGGCATTCAAGGCCTTCACTTTCACGCCTTATGCGAGTCAAACAGCTATGATTTGGAAAAAGTCTTAAATGCCCTTGTAAATCAATTTGATCAATTTCTAAAACAAGTCAAATGGTTAAACATGGGAGGTGGACATCTTATGACACGCAAAGGATACGATATTGACCACCTGGTTGCTCTTCTCAATGATTTCCATTCTTGCTATCCAAACCTAAAACTGATTATGGAACCAGGAAGCGCATTCACATGGCAGACAGGGGATCTGATAACTCAAGTTTTAGATATCGTAGAAGATGCCGGCATCCGCACCGCAATAATCGATGCTTCCTTTGCCTGCCACATGCCCGACGTCCTTGAAATGCCTTATCTACCCGAGATAAAAGAAGCATTCCCAAACTCAGAACGCGAGTCCAATCAGGGATATGATTATCGATTGGGCGGTAATTCATGCTTAAGCGGTGACTTTGCCGGTCCATGGCGCTTTCCAAAGGAACTAAAGCCCGGTGATCGACTCACTCTAAAAGACATGAATCATTACACCACCGTTAAGACAAATATGTTCAATGGAATTAATCATCCCGACATCTACTTGCAATCTGCAAATGAACCCTCTCCTCGCCTACTAAGACATTTTACTTACGAAGACTATCGCAGTCGAATGGACTGACCCTTACTGTTCAAAATGATTTTTCAAATCATCATTCAATAAAATTATTAAGAATAGTTGGAAAAAATTTTGTCGGGTCGAAAGAAATTTCTATCTTTGCATCGTAATTAACTCTTGATGGGGCATTAGCTCATCTGGCTAGAGCGTTTGACTGGCAGTCAAGAGGTGACCAGTTCGAGTCTGGTATGCTCCACAAATCTAATCGCTAATATTTCGATTATTCTGAATATTAGCGATTTTTTCATTACCCATACCTAAAAATTTCTCTATTCGGATTATTGGTCTCTAAATATTTATTAAAACAAATTAGATTCAACCTGGAGAGTTTGAATTTAAAAGGGATTTTTCGTAATTTTGCATTATTAACAATCTGTCTTATGCGTTGAGACCTTCTTCATCACGATGAGTCACGCTGACAGTGTCGAAAAATTATGACAACTTTTAATCTGAAGGGAATGGGAGTGGCATTAATCACTCCGTTCAAACAAGATAAATCCATTGACTTGGAAGCCCTTGACCGCCTCTTGGATCATTTGGTAGATGCACAGGTCGACTATTTAGTAGTCCTTGGCACCACAGGCGAGACCCCTACTCTATCCAATCCGGAACGCCAGGAAATTAAAAATCGTGTCCGCCAAAAAATCAATGGTCGCATTCCGCTCGTGATTGGTGTTGGCGGAAACGACACCACAAGAGTTGCCCAAGAGTTAAGTAACGACGATTTAGACGGTTTTCAGGCAGTATTGTCCGTCGTGCCCTTCTATAACAAACCTTCCCAAGAAGGCATCTTTCAACATTATTCCACACTCGCCCAAGCCTCTCCGCTTCCGATTGTCCTCTACAATGTCCCAGGACGGACAGGAGTTAATATGACTGCAGAAACTACTCTGCGACTCGCCCGGTCAAATGAAAAATTTATCGGTGTGAAAGAAGCTTCCGGCAATTTTGTGCAAATTGAGGAAATAATTAAACAGAAACCGGAGCGCTTCCAAGTAATTTCCGGCGACGACGGAATAACATATCCGTTGATGACTTTAGGAGCCACCGGAGTAATCTCTGTGATAGGAAATGCTTTGCCACGCGAGTTCGGACACATGGTCCGGCTGTGTCTCAACCATCAATTTGATGAAGCACTTAAGATTCATTACAAATTTACGGAGCTCTTCAACCTGATGTTTGTCGATGGCAATCCGGCCGGTGTAAAATGTGCTCTCAACGCATTGGGACTCATAGATAATGTATTGAGGTTGCCACTTGTCCCCACTCGTTTATCAACCAACGAAAAAATCCACACCTTGCTGACTGATTTGCGGAAAAGTTAGTAATGATCGATCGAAACACTGCAGAAAAGATTAAAGACACAGCCAACATCGTTGAGGTTGTGAGCGATTACGTTCACCTGACTCGTCGGGGGGCTAATTACATGGGGCTCTGTCCATTTCATAATGAGCGCACTCCCTCTTTTTCAGTCAATCCACGTAAAAACTTCTGCTATTGCTTCTCCTGTCATAAAGGGGGATCTCCAATTAATTTCATCATGGAAAAAGAAGGTATCAACTATCATGATGCCTTACTTTACCTCGCAAAAAAATATGGCATCACAGTTGAAGAAAGAGAGCTGACCGATGAAGAACGTCGACAACAGAGTCTGCGGGAAGGAATGTTCGTCGCCAATGAATGGGCAATGCAAAAAATGGTTGCCGATTTAACCGATACTGACGAAGGACGCAACATTGGCGGTGCTTATTTTCATGAACGTGGGGTCACTCCCGAAGCTCTTAAAGTGTTTCGTCTTGGCTATGCCCTTGATCGGCCTAATTCGCTGAGCGAGGCTGCCAAACGTGTCGGTGTCGACATTGACATCCTAAAAGCTGTCGGACTTGTCGGCACAAGCCAACAGGGGAATCTATACGACCGTTTTCGCGGACGCGTAATTTTCCCCATATTAAACTCATCCGGAAAAGTTGTGGCCTTCGGAGGACGTGACCTAAAAGGTGGACCCGCAAAATATGTCAACTCCCCCGAATCAGAAATATACCATAAAAACCGGGAGTTATATGGTATGTATCAAGCAAAAAATGAAATTGTCCGACAAGATAAATGTTTTCTTGTGGAAGGCTATATGGATGTAATCGGTATGTGGCAATCCGGTCTGCAAAATGTAGTTGCTTCTTCCGGAACTGCGCTCACCGATGGACAGATTGCCTTGATACACCGGTTCACTGAAAACATTACTCTTCTCTACGATGGAGATGCAGCCGGAGTGAAAGCCGCACTCAGAGGCATCGATATGCTACTGAGCCACAAAATGAAAGTGAAAGTCCTTCTCCTTCCGGACGGTCACGACCCCGATTCATTTGCACGAAAAAACACACCCGAAGAGTTCCGCAAATATGTCGAAGAACATGAAACCGATATCATTCGCTTCAAGGCACAGGTTATGATGCAGGATGCTGGCTCCGATCCATTAAAGCGATCCGATGCCGTCCGAAGCGTGGTGAAATCTTTAGCATGTGTGCCAGACCCTATTACCGCTAATGTGTATGTCCAGGAATGTGCTCGGCTGATGAATGTCGATGAAAGCATTATTGCTGCCGAAACCAGTCGCATTCGTATAGAAATGCTTGAAAAAATGAGAACCGAGCGCAGACAACAACGCGACCGAGACCGAATAAATCAAGCTGCACAAAAGAACTCTTCCGTTTTATCGACGCAACCGATAACAACCGGATTTTCCAAACCTTCCCCGCCTGAAATTAAACCTACAGAAAGTAAGTCTCCCCAAAACCTTCTTTATCCTTTTGAAAGACAAATAGCCAGCTACTGCGTCCGATTCGGAGCAATGGATTTTTGCGAAGTAGAAGATGAAAACGGAGAAATTTTTTGGTTCTCGGTGGCTGACTACATTTTATGGGATTTAGAGGAATACCAAATGCAATTCTCCACACCCGAATTTCAACAAGTAATCAATGCCGCTACTGCCCTACGGTCACACTTCCTCGAAGACAGGGACCGATATCGCAACCAACTCAATCAGTCAGCTCAAGCCATGCGGGAGCAAGGAATAGCTGAAATCCGTGAAAAAAACCTTGACATCCAGTCGATCCAAAGAGAGGAGGAGTTGCTTGAACAAAGAATTACACACCATTTGGAAGAAGAAGAAACACAATGGGCTGCCGCTTACACAGGAAAAGTCCTCGCAAGCTCAGAAGAAGATTTTGTCAGACAATTTGCCAATGAATGCTTAGCTGACCAGAAACCACTAAGCCGAAGATTCTCCATACAGGGTACCCAAATGGAACACGACAGATTAGTGGAGCTGATTCCCAGAGCTTTATTCGAATGGAGACAGGGGCTCATAAGACAAAAAATGGAGAATCTTCGCCGGGAAATAGCCAAATCTGATAGCGAAGGAGATAGCCAAGCATTGCACCAGGCTATGATGGAAATAACCCAACTGCAAAAAATCGAACGTGAATTGGCAAAAAATATTGGTGACAGAGTGGTGTCACCCCGAAGATAAACTACCGATGCAAAAATAAAGCATACAATTAACTTAAATTTTCAAAAGATTTTAATTCTAAACTCTTAAATGACAGATACAGCAATAAAAGACAATATACTTGAAGTGAGCAATCTGAGCAAACATTATGCTAATAAGACCGCTCTCGACAATGTTACTTTTTCCGTTGAAAGAGGTGCCATATGCGGTGTCCTTGGTCCTAATGGAGCCGGAAAAACTACTCTTCTGCGCATCATAAACTCTATTTTAGTGAGCGACACCGGCACTGTAAAAGTCAATGGATTGCCTGCCTCAAAAGAGATAAACCGTGCTATTGGCTACATGCCCGAAGAGCGGGGACTGTACGACAAAATGCGGGTAGAAGACCAAATAATGTATTTCGGTCAGCTAAAAGGAGGCGACCCGAAGCGACTTCGCATCGTCATGAATGAATACATGGAGCTTTTCAACCTAATTCCCGACCGACGCCGGAGAGTGAAAGAACTTTCGAAAGGAAACCAACAAAAAGTTCAGATCATATCCACTCTTGTCCACGAACCCGAACTTGTAATCCTCGATGAACCTTTCAGCGGCTTTGACCCCATAAATGGTGCCATTCTACAACAACTGATTGAGAGACTACATGAGCGGGGCACTACAATCATGCTCTCTTCTCATAATATGCCTGCAATCGAAGAAATATGTTCCGACATAGTCTTGATCAATCAAGGTCAGCTGCTTTTAGAAGGCCATATCTCAGACATTAAAGAAAATCATCGCAACGATACTCTTTTGGTGACTACACGCAATCCCCTTTCTCTCAATCTTCTGAATGATAGTGGATTAATTACGGAAGGAAATCCAACTGAAACTCGCAATTGGCGCAAAGGACACGCTTATAGATTGAGAAAGAAGCCCGAGGTCAGAAATGCAGATATTTTGGAAGCAATTGCTCTACAAGGGGAAATCCTTCATTTTGAAGAAGAACTCCCATCTCTCAAAGACATTTTTCTTGCATACGCTTCCCCACAAGAAATCTAACCGATAATTACACCAATAATCCCACTGATATGTCACAGATTAGTCTAATTATAAAAAATGAATATCTGACCGATATCCGAACCAAATCGTTTTGGATCGCCACAATTGCATTTCCTTTAGTGATGCTCCTGTTTGGTGGATTTATCGGATACTTAGCCTCAGATTCCGAATCTCTCACAAAGGCTGCTAATTTTGCCGCTCCCGATTCAAACGATTTGACTCCCGCCAAAATTTTGGGGATGATGCTCGGCATGATGCTCACTTTGTTCATAATGATGTATGGAGCTCAGATTTTCAACAAAGTGAAGACTGAAAAATGTAATAGAATTGTCGAAATACTGAGCACATGTGTGGATGGGAGAACCATGCTCCTTGCTAAAATAATCTCAGTCGGTCTCATTGGCATCACTCAATTACTTCTATGGTTCCTCATTATTGGCATAATAGTAAGCGGTATCCTGATAGTTTTCGCTCCCGACATTTCATGGGATTTCCTCATGCGACCATTCTTCTGGACCGGATTGATTTGGAGTCTGCTTTTCTTTATCGGAGGCTACATATTCTATGCGTCTTTATTTGCCGCCGTTGGAGCTATGACCGATAAGAACAATGAAAATCAAGAATACATGTCTATTCTCACGTTTCTTCTGCTTGGTGCATTCTATATCGGCGAGTATGCCGTAGACCATGGCGAAGGTGTATTATCAATCGTCTGTATGTTTCTCCCTTTCACATCTCCTACTGTCGGAACTGTCAATGCGGTTGGATCCGAAACTCCTCTATGGATGTCTATCCTCTCCTTGGTAGTCCTATATGGGTGCGCGCTTATTTCAATAGTATTCGCCGGGAAAATATATACTTCCTCCCTCCTCCTTAAAGGAAAGAAATTTTCTCCTCGCGACATAATTACCTTCCTTAAATCAAAATAAGAAATCTATGACATTCACTATTGAAGCAACCACTTCCGGTTCAAAAGCCAGAGCCGCTTCTTTCACTACTGCTCACGGATCGGTGGCTACACCGGTCTTTATGCCGGTTGGAACTGTGGCTTCAGTAAAAGGGGTACACCAACACGAATTGCGCGACGACATTCATGCAAGAATAATTTTAGGTAATACTTATCATCTATATCTCCGGCCGGGAATGGAAATTCTCAAAGGTGCCGGTGGTTTACATAAATTTATGGGGTGGGAAAAGCCGATTCTTACCGATTCCGGTGGATTTCAGGTTTTTTCCCTCTCCGCACAGAGAAAACTTCGGGAAGAAGGGGCTCTATTCCGGAGTCATATCGATGGATCAAAACACCTTTTCACTCCTGAAAACGTTGTGGACATTCAGCGAATAATCGGTTCCGACATCATGATGGCTCTTGACGAATGTGCTCCCGGGACTGCCGATTATGAATATGCTTCAAAATCCCTTGATCTCACATGCCGCTGGTTACAACGCGGGTGGGATCACTATCGATCCACGGAACCGATCTACGGCCATTATCAATCTTTCTTTCCTATTGTGCAAGGATGTGTCTATCCCGACCTAAGAAGAAAATCTGCTGAATTTGTTGCTTCTTTGGGTGCCGACGGAAATGCAATCGGTGGTTTAGCTGTGGGCGAACCTACCGAGAAAATGTATGAAATGATCGAAGTGGTCAACGAGATTTTACCCCAGGACAAACCTCGCTACCTGATGGGAGTTGGAACTCCAGCCAATATCCTTGAAGCTATTGATCGGGGGGTTGATATGATGGATTGTGTCATGCCGACACGTAACGGTAGAAACGGTATGATTTTCACTCGCCATGGAATCATGAACATGCGAAACAAAAAATGGGCCGACGATTTCACCCCACTCGACCCGGGAGGAGCCTCTCAAGTAGATGAAGAGTATTCCCGAGCCTATGTGCGGCACTTAGTGACGACCAACGAATTATTGGGAATGCAGATTTGTTCCATTCATAATTTGGCGTTCTATCTTTGGCTAGTGGATGAAGCGCGTCGCCATATCCTGATCGGTGACTTTGCCAAATGGAAACCCGAAATGGTGGAAAATGTGACACGCCGTCTCTGACCCAATCTCTTTTTCAATTCTATTCATAAGATTGATTACATGACCGATAAAGAAGACAACCTCGACTTAGACATCAAAGACAAATTGATGGAAACGCCCTCTTCTACATTGTCACACACTTCACCGACAATGACGGGAGAAGAACTTGTTGACTTTGACAAATCGGAAGATCAACTTGAGGATAAAGTTTTATACGAACAAACGATCGTAACGGATGAAAAAACCAAACACCCCAATCCTCTTCTAAAAATTCTTTCACCTAAAAGGCTTTTTCCTGCCAATCCTTTCAATCCTCTCGCTCCAAAGATTCTTGACCTATACATTTTGCGCAAATTTCTCGGCACTTATGTAATGGCGACATTATTGTTTTTGGCCGTGATCGCGATGTTTGATGTCACAGAAAAATTAGATGCCTTCTTAACAGCTCCTCTCAAAGAAACTCTCTACGACTATTTTCTCTCCTTCCTCCCATATTTTGCCAATCAGCTTTCACCGCTCTTCGTTTTCATTTCTGTTATATTTTTCACATCCAAACTTGCCGGAAATTCAGAAATTATCGCCATTTTATCTTCAGGAGTAAGTTTCCGTCGCTTACTCCGCCCATATATGGTAGGCGCTGCAGTAATCGCTGCTTTGACTTTCGTACTTTCAAACCACCTCATTCCTCCCACCAATCAACGACGTATTGACTACACTAACAAATACGTCCGGAACAAACGTGTCGATAGCGGCTCGAATATTCAATTAATGGTAAGTCCCGGTGTCGTTGCATACTTTGGCCGATTCGATAACACCACAAAAACCGGTTATCGATTTTCACTCGATCGGTTTGATGATAAAATGCTTATGAGCCGGATGACAGCCAATACAATTGTCTACGACACCACTCGCCCCTATCAATGGCAAGTTCGGGACTATATGATACGAGATTTTCAGGGCAATAAAGAGAAAATCAGAAAAGGCGCTCAGCTCGATACTATCATCGCTATCGAACCACGCGACTTTCTGATTTCAGCTAATGACCAGGAAACTCTTACGACGCCTCAATTATCCGAATACATCGAAAAGCAACGAATGAGAGGTGTCGCAAATATTAAAGCTTTTGAAATTGAGAAAGAACGGAGATATGCTTCTACTGCCGCTGCCTTTATATTGACCCTCATCGGCATGTCCCTATCATCCAGGAAAGTAAAAGGTGGGATGGGACTTAATATTGGCATTGGATTGGCTCTCAGTTTCAGCTACATTCTTTTCTCATCTGTCACAAGCTCTTTGGCAGTCTCCGGAATTACTACTCCATTTATCGCAATGGAAATCCCAAACGTTGTTTATTTGATAATTGGAATTTTCCTATACCGCAGAGCTTCAAAATACTAAGACCGAATCCCGCTTCCTCTATTCCCGAGCTCCGAGTTCACTCGAAAAACGGAAGCGAATCTTGGGGAAGTCACTTTGAGCCATTTGCAACACATAATTGCTGTCCGCGAGAAACACATCCCGACCATCCTTATCAGTGGCCATAAATTGATGTTTGCGCTTTTTAAACGCAGCCAAAGCCTCCGGATCATCACTATCTATCCAACACGCTTTATACAAACTTATCGGCTCCCAGCGACATTGTGCTCCATATTCATGCAAGAGCCTATATTGAATTACTTCAAATTGAAGTTGGCCTACTGTCCCGATAATTTTTCTTCCGTTAAACTGACTGGTAAATAGTTGAGCTACACCCTCGTCCATCAACTGGCGAATTCCCTTTTCAAGCTGCTTCGATTTCATCGGATCAGCGTTTTCAATGTATTTAAACATCTCTGGCGAAAAGGATGGTAATCCCTTAAAATGAATCTCCTCTCCCGAAGTCAACGTGTCTCCGATCTTGAAATTCCCCGTATCCGGAATACCCACAATATCTCCCGGGAAAGCTTCATCAACTACACTCTTTTTCTGAGCCATAAAAGCAGTGGGAGATGCAAAACGCAGTTGCTTTCCCAAACGGACATGGTGGTAATTCACGTTTCGCTCAAACTTCCCCGAACATACCTTAACAAAGGCAATACACGAACGGTGATTTGGATCCATATTTGCGTGAATTTTAAATACAAATCCACTAAATGATTCCTCTTCGGGCTTCACTTCCCGTTCAACCGCCCGAATCGGTTGAGGAGCTGGTGCAATCTCAACAAAACAATCCAAAAGCTCTTTAACGCCAAACGTGTTGAGGGCAGATCCAAAAAAGACAGGTGCTAATTCTCCACGCAAATATGCCTCTTTGTCAAAAGTAGGATAGACGCCTTCAATGAGTTCCAAATCTTCGCGCAACTTGGAGGCATCTGACTCCCCTATAAGCCGGTCGACCTCCGGAGAGGTAACATCTGCTATTTCTACACGCTCCGAAACCGTCTGCTTCGATGGTGTGAAAAGATCAAGCCCCTGTTCATATATATTATATACTCCCTTGAACTTAGCTCCGATATTGATCGGCCACGATAACGGACGAACTTTAATCTTCAGCTCATGTTCAAGCTCATCAAGAATATCAAAGGGATCTCGACCTTCCCGATCCAATTTATTGACAAAAATGATAACCGGTGTGTTGCGCATGCGACAAACCTCCATAAGTCTACGGGTTTGTGTTTCCACACCCTTTGCAACGTCCACCACAATAATTACCGAGTCAACTGCTGTCAGAGTTCTGAAAGTATCTTCAGCAAAATCCTGGTGACCGGGGGTATCAAGAATATTAATTTTGAAATCACGATAATTAAACCCCATCACAGACGTTGCCACAGAAATGCCACGTTGCTTCTCAATTTCCATCCAGTCGGATGTCGCTGTCTTTTTTATCTTATTACTCTTTACAGCGCCCGCTACATGAATAGCTCCCCCGAAAAGAAGAAGCTTCTCAGTAAGAGTGGTTTTTCCAGCATCAGGGTGCGAAATGATAGCAAATGTGCGACGTCGTGAGGTTTGGGCTGTTATCTCTTCGCTCATAGCGTTGATTTCTTAAATTTTTACAAATTCTAAATTTAGTTATTAAAGTCGGGAGAGACACAATCTCAATGAGTCGCGCCAGTAAGGAATTTTCACTCCATACACTCGCTCTATCTTAGATTTATCCAAAACCGAATAGGGTGGTCGAGGTGCTACCGAAGGATAATCGCGAGTGCGGCAAGGATATATCTTCGCTGGAATACCCGACATTTCCGTTATGGCAATCGCAAAGTCATACCACGAAGCGACTCCATGATCCGTAAAATGATAGACGCCGGGGTGCCAGTGGGGATGAGTGATGATATGGCATATCGCTTCGGCCAAATCCCCGGCATAAGTTGGTGATCCTATCTGATCCGCCACCACCTTAAGCTCTCCCTTTTCGCGAGCCTTCCTCGAAATAGTACGCACAAAATTTGTTCCAAACTCCGAATAGAGCCATGCTGTCCGAATGACGACAGCATCCGGACAAAATGAAAGCAGCAGACCCTCTCCTTCAAGTTTTGTGCGCCCATAGACAGACGTAGGATATGGTTCGTCGATTTCATCATAAGGGCTATGATGGTGGCCCGAGAAGACATAGTCCGTGGAGATATGGACAACCTTTGTCCGGGATGTTCGGGCAGCCCGAGCTATATTCCCTACTGCTTCTGTATTAATTTTAGCCGCCATAACTTCGTCTGACTCTGCTCGGTCTACTGCTGTGTATGCCGCACAGTTAACCACAAAGTCATAGCCTCCTTCGATGATTTCTCGTTCCACTGCCTCCCGATCTGTAAGATCAAGTTCTTCCACATCGGTAAGGATAAGTTCAAGCTGCGGATAAGAAGCCGACGCTCGCTCAAAGCATCGACCTAATTGGCCCCGGGAACCACAGACAAGTATGCGGGTTTTGGAAGATGAATGACTCATTTGAAGAGTTCGTTATTAAAATCCTTTTTATAATAACCTGCGAGTAAAGCCAAAAAACGTGAGATTTGCTTGGCTGCTTCCGATGTCTCTTTACTAATTTCCTTCCCTCGAAGGCGTAGCATCATCAATCCATAAAGGGCATTGAAACAACTTTCAATTTCCCCGGGCTTTTCATCTCCGGCTTTAGCTCGAATTTCTACAATATAAGGCAGTGTTCGGTAAAATTCCGCTGCATAATCCGCAAATTGAGGGTCCGATAGCAGTTTCTTATGCAAATCGTTGAGTTGGATGATGACATTCTTTGTCAGCTGCAGATGGCCTTTTTGAGCCACCCCCTCTCGACGCATCATGTCTGCCAGCGACTCATACCAATCTTCAAGCTGCTTCTGCTGCTCAGGACTAAGAGAAGTATATTTTTCAATTATTTCTTTGTGGATTCGATCCGTATCCAATTCGCAGGCACGAATCAAATCTTCTATCTGCCACATATAAAGCAGATATTCCGCGATATTCTCTCTTTTTTTTTCAGATGCGATAAACATATCTGTTTGCGTTTAGCCTATAAGCTCATTTGGAATGCAAAATTAAGAAAATCTCATGACATAAACGCGATGGAAGACCCGGAATCGCTTGCCTTTCGTGAAAAATGAGTAACTTTGCATTCGAGTTTTCAAATCGTATAATTTCATCACTGCATGATTCAAGTCAGCAACCTCGCCATTCAATTTGGCAAAAAACCTCTCTTTCAAGATGTAAATCTTACATTCACCCAAGGCAACTGCTACGGTATTATTGGAGCGAACGGAGCCGGAAAATCTACGCTTATGCGAATTCTTTCCGGACAACTCCAACCAACTCATGGAACTGTAACTTTCGGCCCCGGGGAGCGCCTTTCTGTTTTAAGTCAAGACCACTTTGAATTTGACGAATACACCGTTTTGTCAACCGTCCTCCGCGGACATTCCCAGCTTTGGGACATAATGCAAGAGAAAGATGCAATCTATGCTAAACCCGATTTCTCCGATGAAGACGGTATTCGCGCTGCTGAACTTGAAGAGCGTTTTGCAGAACTCGAAGGATGGAATGCTGAGAGTGATGCGGCAGCCCTTCTCTCGGGACTCGGCATTAAAGAAGAAAAACACCACATGCTGATGAAAGATCTCTCAGCAAAAGAAAAAGTTCGTGTCCTCCTCGCCAAGGCTCTATTTGGAAACCCCGATAATCTGCTTTTGGACGAACCGACTAACGACCTCGACCTGGAAACAGTGGCATGGCTCGAAAACTATTTATCAAATTTTGAAAACACCGTTCTCGTAGTCAGCCATGACCGACACTTCTTGGATGCCGTCAGCACTCATACGCTGGACATCGACTATAACAAAATTTCATTGTTTGCCGGAAATTACAGCTTCTGGTATCAATCTTCTCAATTAGCTCTTCGCCAGCAACAAGCTGCAAATAAAAAAGCTGAAGAAAAACGTAAAGAACTTTTGGAATTCATTCGACGTTTCAGCGCAAATGTAGCAAAGAGCAAACAAACCACTTCTCGCAAAAAAATGCTTGAGAAACTCAACATTGAAGATATTCAACCCTCATCTCGTCGTTATCCCGGCATCATATTCACCCCTAATCGAGAAGTCGGAAATAAAATTTTGGAAGTTAAAGGCCTGACAGCATCCGTAGAAGGAGACAAACTTTTTGCAGATGTAAATTTCCAAATTGAAAAAGGAGACAAAGTCGCTTTCCTCAGTCGTGACCCTCGAGCTATGACCGCTCTATTCGAAATTATCAATGGGCAACGAAAAGCCGATGCCGGCACATACGAATGGGGGCAAACCATCACCACTGCCTATCTCCCTTTGGATAACAGTAAATTCTTCAACACCGATTTGAACCTTGTCGATTGGCTATGTCAATATTCATCGGACTCTTCTGAAATTTATCTCAAAGGCTTTTTAGGTAAAATGCTATTCAGTGGTGAAGATGTTTTGAAAAAAGCTTCCGTACTGTCCGGAGGAGAAAAAATCCGTTGCATGATTGCACGGATGATGCTAACGGATGCTAATACTTTGATTCTGGACTCCCCTACCAACCATCTTGATTTGGAATCCATTCAGGCATTCAACAATACTCTCCAGAATTTCAAAGGAGTTATTCTTATGTCGAGCCATGACCATGAATTCATTCAGACAGTCTGCAATCGTATAATTGAGCTGACTCCTAACGGAATCATCGATAAGATGATGGACTACGACGATTATATCACTGACGAACGGGTGGCAGCTGCGAGAGAAAAACTCTATAATTGATCTTCCCTCCTAATCTTACCTAATTAAGTGGGTGTACTAAAAATTTTTAGTACACCCACTTAATTTAAAGGATATTATGACTTCTTATCTCTTAGTTGGAGAAAGGAGTTGAATAGTTTGAACCGGCAGCCGGAGTAAGACCCTGAAGTTGGAACCATGTTGTAGGCGTTCCTCCATTCTTAATATTGTCATATACATTCAGCAGAAGGGGGCCGACAACATTATTGGAACTTACATTGATAGCACCAAACACTTCATTAGCGGCATCCACCACATTCGCCATATCGATAGTGTTTTTATAGATATTGATGGTAGGAACAGCTGACTCAACCGATAAGAAGCGGGTCACGCGAATACCATACTCAATCGGAGTAACATTATTATTAAAAATATCTACCGTGCCACATGGGTAGCCAATTTTGATGCCGTCATGACCACATTTTGTAATAGTATTTCCGGAGAGGGAAATAGTGCTGGCATTCATCGCATCAGTTGTAAATTGATCACTGTTTGATATATTACTCATAAAGGCAAGTGTGATGCCGTGATAGGAAGCTCCGGTAATAGTGTTTCCTTCTATAATGTAGGAGCCTGGAGTAGCATCGGCAATATTAATTGCATTCTCATTTGCTTTTACACCTGAGGTAGCAAATGTAATAGTGTTATTGCGAATAACAAAGTCATTGTTGATGCTACCCTTTTTCACGTGCTGTTGAGCGGAAAGAGCTCCCGTGATTAGATTTGTGAAAACACAGTTTTCTATCGTCAGTCCCGATACGGTGCCGGGATCACCGGTATACTGCACATTAATACCGTTGCCTTCAAAATGAACTCCAATGAAGGATAAATTCTTAATCTCTTTTATATTACTAGCATAGAAACTAATACCCTTAGAAGCATTTGCAGCCGGGGCAGTCGGATCGCCCTCAATTGTCAGGTTGTAAATAGGAGTGCCGGCCGTGGTAACAAATGTCGGGAAAACTACATCTTTACCCACTTTAATGGTCAACGGTGCTGTCTCAGCAAAAGCTCTGTTAGATCCAACTTTAATTGAACCTACTGAAGCACCGTCTGAAAGAATAATTTCTGTCGGTTGGGTATTGGAAAGGTTAGTGAGGTCAAGAGCGTCAGTAGTGCCATTGAAAACCACAGACGAGTTGCTATTAAGAGCCTCAAGAGCCTTTTCAGGATCAGATATAGGTTTGGAATCCATTAATCCTCCGAAAGCTGGAGAAATTGCTACTGTGAATGAATTTTTGGCAGTCAAAAGCGACCCGTAGACATTAGTTTGGTAATTTGAACGAGTTGGCATACCGGAGAGATTGAGCTGATTGACCATCGTTCCGCTTGCTGTCACACTATATTCAGCATTAAGTAGGGTAGCCTCCGTAGCTGCCGGATTCACGAGAAGATAATTCATCTCGAGATAGGTGTAAGGAACATTTGCAGCGGTATTAACCGGGAAAGTACCGTCAACTGAGCCGGCGAGCGAAGCAAGTGAGAAAGTCACAGGAGTTGTTTGGGCGGTAGTTGTCCCACTGAGGAAGTTCACCCCGGAGAGAAGTCCGGATGTGATAGTAAAGCTACTTTTATAATTATCCAGTCCTACATTTTCAACTACCCCTTTTTCGCTATCGTCCGTGCCGAAGTTCACCTGAGCGAAAACGCGGGTGAGATTAACAGTCTTTCCGGAGGACATAGAGGAAATATTAGGTTCTACCGTGTAGAATGCATCGTAAGCATCATTGTTGGTCATATCCTCGCCATAATTCACCGAGAAATCAGCGGTCGAAGGGTTGTATGAATAGTTGGTTGTAGAAGTGGTTACACTCTCGTTCAGTTCAGTAGTTACACTTCCATTGCAGGCGAAGAAAACCACTTGATATTCTTGGCCGGGAACGAGATTTAAATCAACCGTGGTGGAAGACTGACCTTTCGGCCAAGTCATGCTACCATAATCCAGCACCTTTGGAGTTTCCCCGGTAGAGCAAATGGAATAATAAAGTTGGTCAATATTATTTCCGGTGGCAAAACGAGTGGCAAGTTCTGCGGGCAGCTGGACGGTAAGGGATACTTTTCCGTCGCCGCTCGAAATTCCGGGTTCTTCGGCCGAGCAAGAAGCAAGCGCCAATGCCGAACCTAAAAAGAGTGTGGAATAAATAAATTTCTTCATTTAAAGATATGTTTTAACAATTAATATATTTAAAATTAATTTACAAAGATACACACAAAAATCTAAATCACTATTTTTTAGAGAGAAAATTTTCCAAAAAATATTGATTTAGAAAATAAGTTTATAATTTGATCGCGATTTTATTTTGATTGCCGATAAATTATATCGTGGGTATATTCTAACGTGGGGGAGTTATTCTTTTAACTTCTTTATAATCTTTCTTTTAACTTCTTTATAATCTAAGGGGTAAATTTCTATTGATTGGAAACTACTTAGAACACATAACCAAAACCAACAGAAGCCCATGCACCTCCAGTATCTTTCATAAGAGAATATTTCCCTTGCAAAGAGATTTTAAGTTGAGACGTAAGTCGAATGTCGAATCCTCCACCAAAATCGAAACCTAACCGGCTTCGTGAAGATGAGGAAGAATAACTCCAATTGTTGAAAGTAAGACCAGCTAAGGGATAGATGTGAAAAGCTTTAGCTACCCGAAATGGGAACTGCATATCAATTGAACCCGCAACTCCGGTTTTCCCATGATTTCGAAAAGCAAATCCGAACTCCGGTGCTATTCTAACATGATTAGCAAAAGAATATTGGAAATAGACCGAGACGGTGCCGCTTTCATTATAACTGGCAAATCCACCGGCAACTCCCAAAGTTTTCTCTCCCCTCTGAGCATTCGCCACGAAAGGAATAATAACCATGATAATCAAGAGGAAAAAGGAAATGGAACGAGAGCGAGTTGTCATTTTTTCGAGTCGATATAGTTTATCAAATGAAGAAGTAATTATTTATACGGTTAAAACATTTCAAAAGTATAAAAGGTTTTGTAACTTTGCTTTTCAAACTAAATGCTTCCGAGACTCACATGAGAAATTTATCATATTTACGCGTCGGAGCGGCTGCTCCGGAAGTAAAACCGGCAGATGTGGAGTTCAATCTGCAATCGCATCGCATAATCGTGGATGAATGTCTGAAACAAGAAACGGATTTGTTAGTTCTTCCAGAATTGGGGTTGACCGCCTATACTTGTGGAGATCTGTTTCGGTCGTCGCTTCTTTTGGACAGTGCTGAAGAAGCTGCTATTTCGCTTGCCAATGCCACTAAAGGGACAAAAATGACAATAGCCTTTGGAGCACCTTTGCGATGCATGGGGCGATTATTCAATTGCGCAGTTATCGCATCGGAGGGTGAAATTAAGGGGGTTATACCCAAGACATACCTCCCGAGTTATAATGAATTTTATGAACCTCGATGGTTTACATCAGCCCGCGACATTCCAACATGGATAAAAACTATTCGAATCGGTGAAAAAGAGATTCCATTTGGCACTGACATTTTATTTACGGTCGGGGAGGTAAAAGTGGCAGTAGAAATATGTGAAGACTTATGGGTTCCGGTTTCTCCAAGCAGCCTGGCAGCAGCCGCGGGAGCCACTGTCACACTTAACCTATCGGCCTCCCCTCGTCTGATAGGTAAGCATGACTATCTGAGAACCCTTGTGACCACACAAAGTGCCCGGTGTCGGGGAGTTTATGCATATGCTTCGTCCGGCCACGGAGAGTCTTCTACAGATCTGGTATTCTCCGGTGACACGTTCATTGCGGAAGACGGACACCTTCTTGCTGAAGCCTGCAACGCTCTTGCATTAGCTGACACAGATACTGAGCGATTGGCGGATGATCGCCGGTGGATGCAAACATTCTCCCAAATCGCTCCTCTGCTTCCATCCTATCGAATTGTGGAGTGTGCCACCCCCAACCGACAACCGATAGAATCTGATCTTCTTCGGCAGATAGACTCGATGCCGTTTGTACCTTCCGATTCTGACAAACTTGCTTCTCGATGCAATGAGATTCTGGACATCCAAACCTTAGGGCTTACGCGCCGACTTGAGGCCACAGGATGTAAAAGTGTCACTATCGGTATTTCGGGAGGGCTGGATTCCACACTGGCACTTCTTGTTACGGTACGCGCTTTCGACCGTCTCGGTATTCCCCGAAGCAATATCCACGCAGTCACAATGCCGGGGTTCGGCACCACCAGACGCACCCATACCAATGCTGAAGAAATTATGAATCATCTTGGGGTGCATGCTATTGAAATTCCCATATCGAATGCAGTAAATCAACATTTTGCAGATATTGGTCACGATTCTACCCAACACGACATAACTTATGAAAATTCGCAGGCTCGTGAACGGACTCAGATTCTTATGGACTATGCCAATCGAACGGGAGGCATGGTGGTTGGGACAGGCGATCTCTCTGAACTCGCCCTTGGATGGTGTACTTATAATGCTGATCAAATGTCAATGTATGGAGTGAATGCGTCCGTACCGAAAACATTGGTTCGTTATCTGGTGAGTCATTACGCGCTAAGTCTTCCGGAAAATTCACCTCTGCGGGACGCACTTCTCGATATTGCAGATACTCCAATAAGTCCGGAATTAATTCCGGCAGATGAAAAGGGAGAAATTGCCCAGAAAACTGAAGATCTCGTCGGGCCATACGATCTTCATGATTTTTTTCTGTACAACACACTTCGCTACTCGTTCTCTCCGAAAAAAATTCGTGCTCTCGCTCTAAAAGCTTTTGCAGAAAGATTTGACGAAGACACTATCGACCATTGGCTTAAGGTATTTGTCCGTCGATTCTTCAGTCAGCAATTTAAACGCTCTTGCATGCCCGACGGGCCCAAGGTAGGAAGTGTTTGCCTTTCTCCCCGTGGTGACTGGCGAATGCCATCGGATGCTTCCGCGTCCTTATGGAAATCGGATTGCTGAAGAGGTGACCTTAAAAAGAATCGATTTAATCATTGCCACATGAAAAATTTTTCGTAATTTTGAAGTGAAATCGATTCGCGTTAATCATGAAAATTATTGATGAATCTTTCTCCAGCTCTTTAGCTATAGCCTTGGAAACCCTCCGAAGTGGGGGAGTTATATTGTATCCGACCGACACCGTATGGGGCATTGGTTGCGATGCTACCAATGCGCACGCGGTAGACCGGATCATTGAAATCAAACAGAGGGTCGAGGGTAAAGCTATGTTGTCGCTGGTGGATTCCCCTGCCATGCTTGATCGATGGGTCAAGGATGTTCCTGAAATCACATTCGATCTTCTGGAAGCCGCTACTGAGCCACTGACTGTCATTTTGGATTCTCCTCAGGGCTTGGCCTCCCAACTTCTCGCAAGTGACGGGTCGGCTGGTTTTCGCGTTACAAATGAAAACTTCTCCCGAGAACTTGTCCGACGCCTGAGACGCCCGGTCGTATCCACGTCAGCTAACTTCAGTGGAGAGAAAGCAGCAACCGATTTTGAATCCATTGATTCAAAAATAATTTCAGCAGTAGATTATGTTTGCGACTATGGGCGTGAACTTGGAAAAGGAGCAAAACCTTCTGGAATTATAAAAATAAGTGCCGGTGGGGTTTTTAAAATTATCCGATAAATCCCAAACCAAACTGGTAAACTTTTTAATCCTTATCCAAAATGAAAGAAAAGGCACAACGGTTTAAATATGTTCTGACCGACTGGCTGACGGCCAATGTGGCTTTCTTTATTTTCAACACGTATCGTTTTGCCACATTCAATTCGATCAGTTCCCATGGCTTCCGTTCGTTTATTTTCTCTGAGAAATTAATTTTGGAACAAATTATTGTTCCGCTACTTCTACTGGGATTATACTGGTTATCGGGCTATTATAACCGGCCATTCCGCAAATCAAGATTGCAGGAATTTTTCACGACACTTCTTTCGTCGCTATTAGCCACTCTTTTCATCTATTTGGGACTACTCACTAATGACCAGACCCTGATTGTCAGCACCAACTATCTCATGCTGCTGACTCTCTTTCTATTGATTTTTATAATTACCTATATTGGCCGACTTGCCGTGACTTCTACTACCCTGGCTACTCAGCGCCGAAACCATTGGAGAGAACCGGCCATAATAGTGGGTGCCTCCCCGGAGGCATTGCAAACGGCTTTAAGCCTTTTGGACTCTCATCGAAATTCAGGGTATCAAATAATAGGCTTCGTGGCCCTACCAGGTGAAGAAATTTCTCCCGATCTTCCCGCACCGGTTGTAGCGAACAGCGAAATGGAATCTTTTATTGCCAAGACAAAAGTAAGTCAAGTCTTCATTGTTCCTCAAAATATGGACGATCGGATAGTGCTGTCGCTTGTGAATCGACTTTTTCCGCTTGGGACTTCGATTCGTATCGCCCCGGACACACTGAACTATGTCACTTCATCGATTCATTTACAGGACATATATGGAGAGCCTTTTGTAGATTTGGCGAGTCCCAAAATAAGCGAAGCTTCCAAAAATATTAAGAGAACAATAGACGTGTTGTTTTCGGGGATCGCACTCCTGTTATTATCTCTTCCCTCGGTTGTCATAGCTCTCTTAGTGCGCCACAGCTCCCCTGGACCGATTTTTTACCGCCAGGAGAGAATCGGATATCGGCAAAAACCTTTCAACATAATAAAGTTCCGGACCATGCGAACTGATGCTGAAGCGACCGGTCCATGTCTCACATCAGAATCGGATCCGAGAGTGACTCCTATAGGTCGTTTTCTCCGTAAGTACAGGATTGATGAAGTGCCACAATTTATAAATGTTTTACGTGGGGAAATGTCGATTGTAGGCCCTCGGCCGGAACGATCTTATTTTATTCGGGATATTGTAAAGGAAGCTCCTTATTATACACTGATCCATCAGGTACGCCCGGGTATAACTTCATGGGGGATGGTAAAATTCGGTTATGCTTCCACAATATCGGAGATGGTGCAACGCACTCACTACGATTTGGTATATCTTGCCAATATGTCTGTTTCAGTCGATTTCAAAATCATGATTTATACTGTCAGAACAGTTATAACCGGAAGAGGCAAATAAGCAACACACTTTATCCAGTTAACAGTACAAGTGGCTTATCAAGAAAGACATAATAGATTCACACGAGCATGGTTCAAAATTGTGCTATGGCGCGAACGGCATATCAGCGAACGCACATTTGTGATCATACTTGCCTTGGCAGTGGGAATAATAGGTGGATTAGCGGCCCAATTGTTGAAATTCCTTATTCACACTATTTCGTCGGCTTTAACGACCCGGGTGTCCCTCACGTCTGCCAATTGGATTTACCTGATTCTTCCAATGATTGGGATTTTGATTACGGTTCTTTTCGTGAAATACGTAGTCAAAGACAATATTTCTCATGGCGTCACGCGTGTGCTCTATGCCATATCGAAGCGCAAATCGCGTTTAAAAAAGAAAAACATGTGGGCTTCGCTGATTTCCTCGTCTATGACGATAGGCTTTGGAGGGTCAGTGGGCGCAGAAGGCCCCATAGTATTCACTGGAGCAGCAATTGGCTCAAATCTTGGTCAGGCCTTTCGACTTTCTCCCAAGATTTTGATGATATTAGTAGGATGTGGAGCAGCCGCGGGAATAGCAGGAATATTTCGGGCACCTATTGCTGGGATGCTATTTACACTGGAGGTCTTAATGATAGATTTAACCGGTACGACTATCATGCCCCTTCTACTATCGTCGATCGCGGGGGGAACGGTTGCGTATATAATGGAGGGGTACGGATCGGAATTTTTCTTCATGCAAAGTGAACCGTATTATACACGCAAAATTCCCTACACTATCTTGTTGGGAATATTTACCGGATTTGTATCGCTTTACTTTACTTTAGTAATGACGCAAATGGAGAACATTTTCGGTAAAATCCGTCACATTTGGCTTAAAGTGTTAACAGGAGGGACCTTATTGGCGTTGCTTATCTTTTTATTTCCCCCCCTCTTTGGTGAAGGCTACGGTGCCATAAGTAATTTATTGAATGGCTCACCGGCCTCAATTTTGGATGGAACACTTTTTTACCCTGACAAAAGTAATCCATGGTCCATTGCAATCTTCATCGGATGCATAGTATTAACTAAAGCGTTTGCCACAAGTGCCACCAATGGGGCCGGTGGAGTTGGCGGCACGTTTGCCCCATCTCTGTTTGTCGGGGCCATGACCGGCTTTCTCTTTGCCTTTATGTTTAACCAATTTTGGCCTAACATCGGCATTTCGGATAAGAATTTTGCCCTGTTGGGAATGGCGGGAGTGATGAGTGGAGTGATGCATGCACCGCTGATGTCGATATTTTTAACAGCAGAGATGACGGGGGGGTATGACCTCTTTCTTCCATTGCTGATAGTGTCTACGTTGGCCTATATGACAGTCCGCATCTTCCAGCCCTATAGCATCTATTCTATGCGTCTTGCCCGCAAAGGACAGTTGTTTACGCATGAAAAAGATAAAGCAGTTCTCTCACTGTTAAAAACCGATAGTGTGGTGGAGAAAGATTTCAAGAGTGTCACTCCGGAGATGACCCTTAAGGAAGTAGTGGATATTATATCCCGGTCGAAACGCAATCTTTTCCCGGTAGTGGATTTTGAAGGTAATTTTAAGGGAGTAGTCTTACTGGATGACATCCGCAACATCATGTTTCGGTCCGATCTGTATCATAAGATGCATGTCAGCCGATTCATGTCGACTCCTCCTGCTAGAATAGAGATTACCATGCCAATGGAAGAGGTAATGAAGATTTTTGATGATACCCAAGCCTGGAATCTACCGGTAGTGGATGGAGAAAAATATGTAGGATTTGTAAGTAAATCGAAAATTTTCAGTTCTTATAGAGCACTTCTACGCCACTATACGGATGATGAATAACCCCAAAACGATGACACAAATGGAAAAGAACCGAATGAAGATAATCTTCATGGGGACACCGGAATTTGCCGTGGCTTCCCTCCGGCGTCTAATTCAAAATAAATGGAATGTAGTAGCTATTGTGACAGCTCCGGACAAACCGGCAGGTCGAGGTCACAAAATGCTTCAAAGCGACGTAAAAAAATATGCGCTTGAAGAAGGATTACCCGTTCTCCAACCGCGTAACTTAAAAGCTCCGGAATTTATAGCCGAACTTAAATCATATGAAGCCGATCTATTTGTGGTTATTGCGTTTAGAATGCTTCCCAAAGAAGTATGGAGTATGCCGCGGCTGGGTTGTTTCAATCTTCACGCATCGCTTTTACCAAAATATAGAGGAGCAGCTCCAATGTTTCGTGCGGTCATGAATGGTGAAGCAGTTACAGGAGTAACTACATTTTTTTTGAATGAGACTATAGACACGGGGGATATCATAGACCAAACTATGATTGCCATTCATCCGGATGAAACTGTGGAATCTGTCCACGATCGTCTCATGGAAATTGGTGCAGAGATGACACTTCGGACAGTGCAAGAGATATGCGACGGAAATTTAACTGTCACCTCTCAACCGGAGGGGGAATTTATTCCTGCTCCGAAAATTTTCCGAACGGATTGTGAAATTCACTGGGAAAAAGATGCAGTAGAAGTTCACAATCATATAAGAGGGCTTTCTCCGTATCCGGGGGCCCGGACCACCATCGTCGATGATTCCGGGCGAAAGATGGAAGCAAAGATTCTTCGTAGCGCACTAACAAGAATAAGCCGACCGGAGAAATTCCTTCCCGGCCAAATCTTACCGGATAAAAAGCAATTATTAGTTGCCTGCGGAAATGAATTTCTGGAAATTCTTTCCTTGCAACCAGCGGGGAAAAAACCGATGGATGCCGGAGCTTTCCTGTTAGGGTATCACCCCATAGAATGTCGCCAAACCGCACTCGACGATGATCACAAATAAAATAACAGCCGAAATTTTAGCTGAAGTTTTCTCCCAACAGGGATGCTCGCGTTGCATAGCTTCTCCGGGTTCGCGCAATGCACCTTTGATTGTTGCATTCGAAAAGCGAATGATCACAGAAGTCGTGATTGATGAGCGCTCGGCGGCCTTTAGAGGACTTGGAATGGCACAAGTTACGGGGAAACCGGTAGTCCTTCTATGCACTTCGGGGTCAGCACTTCTTAACTATGGTCCGGCACTTGCGGAAGCATTTTATCAAGGGGTTCCTCTAATAGTTATCTCGGCAGATCGTCCGTTTCAATGGATTGATCAGGACGATTCCCAAACAATCCGCCAACCTGGAGCTTTCCCAAATATCGTAAAGGGTAGTTATGACATTCCCGATGGCCAACTGCCGAATAATGAAATCGAATGGTTTGCCAATCGAATTGCCAATGAAGCATGGCTAACCGCTATTGATGGCAAACCGGGTCCTGTGCATATCAATATCCAATTTCAGGCCCCCCTTACTGAAGCAGGAGAATCCATACGACCTCAACGGCTAATAACTCAAATAAAGCCAGAAGAAACAATCAGTCGAAAAGAAGCGTTGGAATTGGCTTTGAAGGCAAAAAATGCAAAAATATTAGTAGTGGCCGGGTTTCATAATCCTTCTCACCGGCTTAACCGATCATTGCAACGCTTCGCCACTCTTCCCAATGTATATATCCTCCATGAAACAATCGCGAATCTACGACTGCATGGGGATGCGTGTCCGGTAGACACCTTGATTGCTTCTCTTTCAGATGAAGAAGCTGCCAGGCTGCGGCCGGATCTTGTAATTTCATTCGGAGGCGCCTTGGTGAGCCGGTTATTAAAACAATATCTCCGGACTTATAGTCCCTCTATGGGACATTGGCATATAGGAGGGGGCAATTCCATAGCCGACTGCTTTAAATCGCTCACTTGTCGGATCTCCACGCCGGCTCACTCTTTCTTCAGTCGTATAGGAGGAGCGTTGGCTCGGCTCCATCCCACCTCGGATTACGCAAACCTATGGAAGGACCATTCCATAACGGTCAATCAACGACATGAATCCTTTGTATGTCGAATTCCATGGTGTGATATGAAAGCAATGCAGATTATTTTCAATCATTTGGAAACAAATGTCAATCTTCAGCTTTCCAATGGCACTCCCATCCGATATGCCCAAATCCTGCAACGGAAAGCACCTCATTCCGCAAGGTGTAATCGTGGTGTAAGCGGTATTGACGGTTGCACATCCACTGCGATCGGTGCTGCAACGGTATACAACCGGGATACTTTATTAATCACCGGCGATCTCTCTTTTACCTATGATTTGTCGGCACTGATTCATCCGATACCATCCCGACTTCACATTATTGTCTTTAACAACGGAGGAGGCAGTATCTTTAGATTCGTAAATACGACATCCACTCTGCCTACGGAAATGAGGGAAAAATACTTCTGCGCTGATCCGGGTCTTGACTTTAGGAAAATAGCCAACACTTTTGGATTGGAGTATTCTCTTGCAGATTCAATAGAATCGCTGGAAAATTATTTTTCTTCCTCAATGGAAGGTCCGTCTCTTCTTGAGATCAGGACTGACGGAGAGCTGTCTTCCCGGATATTAAAGGATTATTTCGCAGCCATCAAGACCAACTCTTCAACAAATAAATTAACCTAATATTAAGTGTACATCCATGAAATGGACTCCAATTAAAGAATATACAGATATACTCTTCGAACAATTTGAAGGCATTGCAAAAATTACTATAAATCGTCCGCAGGTGTATAATGCCTTTCGACCGCTTACGAATGCGGAGATGCTTGACGCAATGTCCATCTGCCGCGAACGAAACGAGATCGGAGTTGTCATTCTGACCGGAGCGGGCGACAAGGCGTTTTGTTCCGGCGGTGATCAAAATGTTAAGGGAGTTGGGGGTTACATAGATGAAAACGGAGTGCCCCGTCTCAATGTGCTTGACCTTCATAAAGCCATCCGGTCGCTCACCAAGCCCGTGATAGCAATGGTCAATGGATATTCCATCGGAGGGGGAAATGTGTTGCAAGTAGTATGTGATCTTTCAATTGCATCGGAAAATGCACGTTTTGGACAAACCGGACCGAAAGTGGGAAGCTTTGATGCCGGCTTCGGGTCTTCATATCTTGCACGATGCGTAGGACAAAAGAAAGCGCGTGAAATTTGGTTTCTATGCAAACAATACACTGCCCAAGAGGCTTTGGAGATGGGTATGGTCAATGCAGTGGTACCATTCGACAAATTGGAGGAGACGACAATCGAATGGTGTCGCACCATTCTGAAACGCTCTCCGATGGCTATCCGAATGATCAAGCGGGCCTTAAATGCTGAACTGGACGGCCAACACGGATTGATGGAGTTTGCCGGCGACACGACTCTGATGTATTATCTTATGGCTGAAGCGCAAGAAGGCAAAAATGCTTTCCTTGAGAAACGCGATCCGGATTTTGATCAATTCCCTAAATTCCCTTAAATTGTGAGATTAGCATTTGCTCCCTATAGATTGTATTTCCGTACCCCTGCCGGCACTTCTCGTGGGGTCCTGACCGAAAAGCCGACCTATTTCATAAAAATATGGGATGAGAATTGTCCTGAAATAGTAGGATTAGGTGAGGCACCGCTTTTTCCCGGGCTGTCACCGGAAGCGGACGACCGATATGAGTATAAACTTATAGAATTGCTGGCAAACGTGGCGATCGGCCGTCCAACGGATCTGTCGCGCCATTCCTCCATTCAATTCGGATTCGAACAAGCGTTACGGGATTATTCCCTGGGTGGAAAAAGGATATATGCACCCTCTTCATTTACGGAAGGAAATCAAACCATCACAATCAATGGTTTGATATGGATGGGAACGCTCGATGAAATGACCGCTCGGATTGCAGATAAAGTGGAAAAGGGTTTTCATTGTCTGAAACTGAAAATAGGAGCTCTGGATTGGGTTCAAGAGGAAAAAATGATCGAGACGATTAGAAACCGATTCAGTCCGGAAGAGTTGGAAATCAGAGTTGATGCAAACGGTGGCTTTTCAATGGAGAGTGCCCTCCCCCGGCTAAACTGGTTATATTCAATGGGAATTCATTCAATTGAACAACCAATTCGAGCCGGTTATCCCGAGTTAATGGAATTCTTATGTAAAGTTTCTCCTCTACCTATTGCACTTGATGAAGAACTTATAGGAATTTCCGATCCAATAAAAAAAATTGAATTGCTTGATACAATTCGACCGGCATACATTATTTTGAAACCAGCACTATGCGGGGGATTCTCCGGTGCAGAAGAATGGATAACACTTGCAAAAGAACGCAACATCGGATGGTGGATCACCTCCAGCCTTGAATCCAATATAGGTCTCAACGCATTGGCTCAATTCACGGCCACTTTAAACCCGACCATTCCCCAAGGGTTGGGAACGGGTGCTCTTTTTACTAATAATCTGCCTTCTCCGCTAGAATTAGATGGCGAGAAACTGGGGTTTAATCCCGATTTCACGTATGACAATTCTTGGTTCGAAAAACTTGAATGGCGAGAATGAAGAGCTTTCTCACCTCGAAAAGCAACATAGCAGAACGTCAGCTGGTCTGGAATACTGCAATTCAATATGGGATTGGAAAATTAGAAGCCCATACCTCGGGTTCAACTGGAATTCCCAAAGCAATATCCCTACCTGATATTCTCATTGCAGAAAGTCTCCGGCGATCAATTGAATATTTTGAATTAACTCCCGACAGTCATCTGCACAGTTGCGTCTCTGCCCGATTTATCGGTGGGAAAATGATGGTATGCCGAGCTGTGGCACTTGGATGTAGATTTACGTTTGAAAATCCTTCAAATCGACCGGAATTCCCCAGGGAGGATCCGATTGACTTACTGGCCATTGTGCCATCGATGGCAGCTTACATTATAGAACGTAAGAAAAAAAACGATCTTCCTCCAATTCGATATATTATTTGTGGTGGGGCTCCCCTATCACAAGCTTTGCGCTCGGCCTTATACGACAACTCGCTGCCTGTGTATGAAACTTACGGGATGACGGAGACAGCTTCACATGTAGCTCTACGACGTGTCAGTCATGATCCGAATGAACCATTCCGATTGCTTCCGGGAGTGACAGCAACGACGGATAGGCGGGGGTGTATCATATTAAAAATTAAAGGAATTGACAACCCAATCATTACCAATGACTTGGTTAAGCTTATCTCCGAGAAGGAATTTATTCTCAAAGGGAGGGCAGACAATGTCATTATATCGGGAGGGATGAAAGTGATTCCGGAGGACGTGGAAGCAAGAATCGGCCATCTAATATCGGGAGAATTCATTATCTCATCTGTGTTCTCGGAAAAATGGGGAGAAGAAGTAATTTTAATTTTAGATAACCCTTCTGACAGGCGTGATCCGGACTCTGGCGAACGGATTGACGAAAATTTGCTTATAAATAGTCTTTCTGAAATTGATCCGCTTCTAAGTCAGAAATTTAAAACTATACTTGCGCCGCACGAAATTCCGCGTCGATATGCAGAAATGAGACTGAAAAGGACTCTATCTGGAAAAATAATCCGTAAGGGTTGATAAAAATTTCGAACCGCCGGAGATCTGAAATAAATGAACTATTTTAGAATTCAAGGTGTTGAAAATATGTCAAGACAGTCTAAAGATGTCTTATCAAATTTATAATAGCGAGTCAATAATAATTTGGCACGCTATTTGCATGAATTATTTCACGCTATTTGCATGAATTATTTTAGGAATAAATAACGCGTTCAATCAAATAAAAAATCAAACATAAATTAAATTACAAAAACTATGAATATTCAGCCATTGGCCGACCGCGTGCTTATCGAGCCGACCGCAGCAGAAGAAGTAACAATGGGAGGAATAATCATCCCGGATTCAGCTAAAGAGAAACCACTCAAAGGCAAAGTGTTGGCCGTAGGTGGAGGCACTAAAGAAGAAGAAATGGTGCTCAAGGCAGGCGATGAAGTACTCTATGGTAAATATGCCGGAACTGAAATTGAAATAGAAGGCACTAAGTATCTTATAATGCGTCAAGCGGATGTGCTTGCCATTTTAAAATAAACTCAATTTTTAGACATTCAATCCTCATCAAACTATCATGGCAAAAGAAATTAAATTCAATATTAAAGCTCGCGAAGAGCTTAAAAACGGTGTTGATGCTCTTGCTGATGCCGTCAAAGTTACCCTTGGCCCTAAAGGTCGCAATGTTATCATTGAAAAGAAATTCGGAGCACCACATATCACCAAAGACGGTGTGACAGTGGCTCGCGAAGTTGAATTGGAGGATTCCTTCCAAAATATGGGTGCGCAACTCGTGAAAGAAGTTGCCTCTAAGACAGGGGATCAGGCCGGTGATGGCACCACAACTGCCACAGTTCTTGCCCAAGCCATTGTCAATGAAGGCCTTAAGAATGTAGCGGCCGGTGCCAATCCAATGGATCTCAAACGAGGAATCGACAAAGCTGTAAGTAAAGTTGTTGAAGGCATTAAAGCTCAAAGCCAGGAAGTAGACGACGACATTGAGAAAATCGAAAACGTCGCCCGCATCTCTGCCAACAATGACGAACAAATTGGTCGGCTTATAGCTGAAGCCATGGAAAAAGTGAAAAAAGAAGGTGTGATCACAGTCGAAGAAGCAAAAGGGACTGAAACCACAGTTGAGGTGGTAGAGGGCATGGAATTCGATCGCGGTTATATCTCACCATATTTCGTAACGGACAGCGAGAAGATGGAATGCGACATGGACAATCCTTATATTCTTCTGTATGACAAAAAGATATCTAACCTGAAGGATATGCTGCCAGTATTGGAAGCAGTTGCTCAGAGCGGACGTCCGTTGCTTATCATCGCTGAAGATGTAGACAATGAAGCTTTGGCAACTTTGGTTGTCAATCGCCTACGTGGTTCGTTGAAAATCTGCGCTGTTAAAGCCCCAGGATTCGGCGATCGTCGTAAAGAGATGCTGGAAGACATTGCTATCTTGACTGGAGGAAACGTTGTCAGCGAAATCAAGGGGATGCAGCTTTCACAAGCTACACTCAATGATTTGGGCACAGCCGAGAAAGTTACGGTTAGCAAGGATTCTACCATTATTGTAAATGGAGCAGGGTCGAAAGAACAGATTGCCGGACGAGTAGCTCAAATCAAGGCTCAGATAGAAGCTACCACTTCTACTTATGACAAGGAAAAACTACAGGAACGTCTTGCCAAGCTTGCAGGAGGAGTAGCTGTACTCTATATCGGAGCTCCGTCCGAAGTAGAAATGAAAGAAAAGAAAGACCGCGTTGACGATGCTCTGAGTGCCACTCGGGCTGCCATTGCCGAAGGGATCGTACCCGGTGGAGGCGTTGCATATATCCGCTGTCTTGATTCCCTGGATGAACTCAAGGGTGCTAATGATGATGAAAATACCGGTATTGCCATCATTCGCAGAGCAATTGAAGAACCTCTCCGCCAAATCGTTGAAAACGCTGGATTGGAAGGTGCTGTAATTGTTCAGAAAGTTAAAGACGGAAAAGGAGACTTCGGTTTCAATGCCCGCACTGATACTTATGAAAACTTCTTTGCAACCGGAGTAATTGATCCGGCGAAAGTAACACGCGTTGCACTTGAAAATGCAGCAAGCATTGCGGGTATGTTCCTTACTACGGAATGTGTCATTGCCGACAAAAAAGAAGAAACTCCGGCTATGCCGGCTATGCCTAACCCCAGAATGGGCGGCATGATGTGATCATAAAAACGATTCTCGACAACTTTTTGTCGAATTGAAAATAGAAAAATGTGTGGCACCGCTCGGGGGCAAAATCCTGGGCGGTGTCATTTTTTTGTACCCTTCCTTAAGAATATTTAATAGGCTTTGCAGGCAATTATAATTTATTTGACTATTGTAGTTCTATTTTTTAATTTTTTTGATTACTTTTGTGAGTACCTTAAAAAATAATAAATGAAAAAAATCCTATTTTATTCGGTTGCTTTATTCTTCTCTACCGGATTAGCCCAAACAATTCCGGGAGTTCCAAATGGAGAAGCAGTAAAGAAAAAAACGACTTATTCATTCGATATATTAAATTCGAGTGAATGTAAGCCTCTGCAAAAGGACACTGCTTCTATTATTATTCAAGAAAACAGTCCTTTAAAACCCCAAGCAGCTCCGGCGCGTATTATCATTGATAATACCAAATCTATTAGCCCGGGTGAATATCATTATGTACCTGAAATGTTTGGGTCAATCATTGCGGACGATGGTGACGTTGTAAAACGAAGCAAGTTTCGGTTCGCGATGTATAGTCTTCCGACTGGCCACCAACAACCACTTACAATGGTCGCAGACAATTTGATAGGTCGATATGGAGGTGTCAGGATTGACAATACATATTACAATGTTACGCAATGGGGTCCGGCTCATGCACCAACGTATTATTTGAGAAAATACGACATGGACAGCTGGGAGATGACAGAAGAAATCGTTCTTAAGGATGCTTCGCTTTACTCGGATTGTATCGCTGCGGACCCAACCACCGGTTATGTCTACGGATGCTTCAGAACAAATGGCGTCAACGCAGGATCTTGGGAAATCAGTATCGCTGACTTTAAAAATAAAACTCCTTATCGACTGACAGCCCTTCATAAATGTTCTTCCAACGACGACCGTTGGAGTGCTTGCGCCTTTACCACTGACGGCACTCTATATGCGATAAACATGAACGGAGATCTTCTGAAAATAGACAAAACCAAAGGCACAGGAACAAAAATTGGCTCTACAGGACTCATCCCGTATAATATTGGATCAGCACTGGTCGATCCGGATTCTAATCGCTTCTTCTATTTCGGTTCTCTCCAAGATTTAACCTCTGCCATCTATGAAATTGATCTCTCCACAGGCAAGGCTACCAAAGCCTTAATTCTCCCGGAGGGATTAACCATTAATGGAGTAGTTCCCGCAGCTCCCATCCCAGCTTCGGGTGCTCCAGGAGCAATAACCGATGCAAGGTATAACTTTGCGGATGGAAATCTTTCCGGCACTCTCACGTTTACGGTTCCTTCAAAAACATTTGCTGGGAAAACCCTCTCGGGCTCGCTAGGATATGTAGTCCTTGACAACGATAAGGAAATTGCTTCCGGAAATGTCACTGCGGGGCAGCAAGCTGAAATTCCTCTGACCATTGACGCTTCCGGGCTCCACGATCTATGTCTTTATCTGACAAACAGTTCGGGACGCTCCCCACGCAATTTCACCCACAAGCATATCGGCAATGACCGTCCTTGCCGTATTGAAGATGTCAAACTCACCTACGATCGTAATTCTGGAAAGGTTGACTTATTTTGGAATCCAATTACTAAAGGTGAAAATTCTGCCTTCTTCCGTCCTGAGGAAGTCAAGTATCGCATTACTGACGGCGTGACCGGGCAAATCCTCTCTCAGGCTCAGAATGAATGTACATTCACTACCACTCTTAAAGATGCAGAAAAACTTAAAAATCATCCCTATAAAGTAGAAGCCATCTTCCGTGATCAAATATCGGACGCAAGAGAATCTAATCCGGCAGTACCCGGGAACGTTGAACTTCCTTTTGTAGACACTTTTGACAACATAGAGTATATTCCTGAAGGCTATCATGTGATTAATGTGGCTGAGGACTTAAATACGTGGACTACCTATTATGGAGTATTAATGTGTCATATGTCACCTCTCAAAATTGATATGGATGACTGGCTGTTTACTCCCCCGGTATATCTTGAAGCTGGTAAAATATATCAAGTATCCGCCGATATGGCATCTCGTTTCCAAAAATGTGTGGAAAGAATAGAAGTTCTTTGGGGAGACAATAACCATCCTTCTGCCATGACTCATACCGGTTTGGAAGCGTTCGATCTGATTCCCGGCACCGGAGCCTATATAAAATATGACAACTATTCCTTTAACCTCATTCCCGAACGTACGGGTATCCATTACATAGCATTTCACGGAATTTCAAAAGCCGACCAAGGGTCAATATTCCTTGATAATCTTACCATTTCCGCTGCTATAACTCCGGGCACACCGGCTGCCGTCTCAGATCTCGCAGTTACACCCGCTCCAAAAGGAGCTCATAAGTCCACCATCTCGTTTAAAGCACCATCACTTGACGTTGAGAAGAAACCGCTTTCATCAATCAGCTATATTGAGATTTCGCGTGACGGCAAGGTGGTTGGCACACTTAAAAACCCAACGCCAGGGTCAACCCTTTCTTTTGTAGACACAATGAAGTATGGGGGATGGAAAGAATATCTCGTAAGTCCTTATAACGAATATGGGATGGGCCAGATTAATCGTAAATCTGCATTCATTGGTGCTTATATCCCAGCTCCTGTCACAAAATTCTCCGCTGTCGAAACCAAAAATCCCGGAGAAATACTTATACGTTGGACACCACCTACAACGGACGTCTATGGCGCTCCACTTACACCGGAAAATCTTACCTACAATTTGTATCAATCTCGGGGAGACAAGGATGTTTTAATTCGTCAAAACATTGAAGGGGATTCACTTGTGTTCCGCGCATGTGATGCAAATAGCCGGGATTTTCTTCTCTTTGGACTTAAAGCGGTTTCTGCTACCGGCGAGGGCGAAGGGGTATGGAGTGAAATGATGCCTATAGGAAAACCTTATGAACTCCCATACAGATTCTCCTTCACTCCGGAAGATTTTGCCAATATGCCTATTGTTCGTCGGCTTCTCTCTGATGTGACCTGGGAAATTGGAGATGATTCTACCTTCAATGGAATAACTTCTGCCGATAATGATAACGGAATAGCATTTATCTACGCCAATTCACCCGACACGCAGGCTGCGCTTTATACCGGCAAAATTGGAATACCGGCAGAATCTGATGTAATGATGACCGTTATGGTCTACAATCTCTACTCCTCTTCCTTCGGTAGCAACACCAACACCCTTGAAGTACTGGCCTCCACAGGAAACGGCGAATGGACTTCCGTCAGAACAATCGTGGCCGGGCAACTTCCACAACTGGGCTGGAACAAGGTTCTCATTCCTCTGCGGCAATTCCGTGGGAATGGAGTGCAGCTCCAATTCCTGGCCACATGTTCGACCTATCCTCTCTTCCTCATGGATGATATTCGCGTAGAAGAAAATTCCGACTGTGACCTCGCATTGGAAGCACTTGAAGGCCCAACCGACATCCGAATGGGACAGTCGTTTGATCTCTCAGTAAAAGTCCGAAACAACAGTGCCTATCCGCAAGAAGACTATAAAGTCAGAATCAAAGTCAATGACAAAGACCGGCTTATCCAACAGGGAGAAACTATCAAGGAAGGGGAAGCTATCACCATTCCTTTCAAATTGACATTCTTACCCGATGACTTAGAAAAATGCTCGATTATAGCTGAAGTTGAATGTGAAGCAGATAAACATCTCGAAAACAACATTTCAGCTGAACTCAATATTCTAAATCGCCGTCCCGGATTCGCTGCACCTGAAAATTTAAGCATCTCTGACAAAAATGCTCGTCCCATTCAACTTTCATGGTCTGAGCCGAATATGGCGGACAATATCCCCGAATCAATTACAGAAGATTTCGAAGGATTCGATCCATGGATTTCTAATCCCAACATTTCACCTTGGACGCTCTACGACGGAGATCAAGGAGGAATTGGAGGATTTAACGAGTATTCACTTCCCGGAGAAATCAAAAAAGGTACGCGTCAGTCTTATTGGGTAATGGATGATCGTGGAAGTGGTCTGAATCAAACATTTGCCGCTAACTCTGGCCATAAGTATTTGGCTCAGATGTATTCTGCAGATCTTTCTCAGTCCACATTTACTCCTATTGCCTGCGATGACTGGCTTATCTCTCCTGAACTCTTTGGGTGCAAGCAGACTATTTCCTTCAATGCTAAAAGTTACGTTTATTCGATGCCCGAAACCTTTGAGGTGTTAGTTTCTTCAACCGGGAATAACCCCGAAAACTTCACTCTTCTTGCTCGAGTGGAACAAGCTCCGGCTGATTGGCACTATTATGAATATGAAGTGCCTGCCGGTACAAAATATTTTGCAATCCGATGTGTCTCACTCAACAAATTCATGTTCTTTATCGACGATGTCACTTGCATTCCAACAATTGACGAACCGTTTGAACTTGTTGGTTATAACATTTATCGCAATGGTAAGAAAATAAATGATAATCCAATCACCACGCCCGTTTATAGCGATGAATCACCTGAAGCAAACGACAATTCCTACTACGTTACAGCGGTTTACAACCATGGAGAGTCAATTGCGTCAAACAAAGTTTCACTTTTCAACTCCGGCGTGACTCTAACCTCGACTTCTTCAAAAGCCCCAGTTGCATACTATTCCCCGGATGGCACACGCCTTGCTGCGCCCGTAAAAGGAATTTGTATTGTTAAATACAGCGATGGAACTACTGAAAAAATAATTATTAAATAAATCCCAACACTCATGAAAAGATTTCTTTCAACTTTGCTAACAATAGCGGCAGCGGGCAGTTTTGCTATGAATGCCCAAACCCAAGCTACAATTGCAGAGATGGTGGCAGCAAACCCCAATCTATCCCAAGGACAACTCAGTAGTGATACCTATACCATTGTCACTAAGAACATTTACACGGGTGCAGTAGTAAACACACAAGTTACAGTTGTGGCCGTTAGCCCGGATCTAATGTTCGTCCGTGATTCCTCCAATAGACTTATCGCAGTAGAACGTCCTATTAGCAAACCGGATTTCACTACTTTCTATACCTCAGGGAATAAAATTGATAATCTTGTGGTACGCTACAAAGCAAACTTTGTCGCCCGTGGCACAGACCTTCTTCCTGTACCCTATTCGGTCTTTGAAGGTGAAGAATATACCAAGACAGCTCAAACCCTTAATATTACATATTCCCAATGCTATCTGCAATCTGCAGTCAACAGCACTGATTATTCGGTCGCAAAAGTAGGCAAAAATACGGATAACATGAACGAGCTGATGTTAGCCACATGGAATCCCACAACACAAGAATTTGATTATGAATACGTGTATAATAACAGAACTTACACTATTCACATCAAAGCAGGGAAAATGGGTATTGATTGCTCCTCATTCCAGCCCGTCACTTGCTCCATCTATGCTCAAGGCGTGGTACAACCGACTGATAATGGATTCGACCTATATCCTACTGCCGTTCGTCAAGATCTCCCCAAGACAATCAACAGCATTGCAGAAGGAATTGCTGAAGCAAAAAACATTACTCACAATGGAGAAAGCTTCAATTATTATCGCCTTAATTCCAAATTGAAAATCAATGCTTTAAGTACCAACAAATGTTTCATTGAAGATTCCACTGGGGCTATATCTTTGCAACGCAAAAACTCCTCTCTCGACTTCACGGCATCAGGATTAAAGGCAGGTGATATTATTAATGAGCTGGATAGCGTCTATCTTTACTACGATACTCGCTACGGAGAAAATTTATATATGATCTTTGCCGGCAATGAAATGCCAAAAGCGAACTCTCATGAAGATGTGAATTACACTGCTCAGACACCTGAATCACTTCGTCAGAATTCAGCATCACTTAATTGCCGCCCGGTGAAGCTCGAAAATGTGAGAGTAAAATCTAACGGCCAATTTGAAGGAATATCTGTAAATCCTTCCGACTTTCTGCCGGGGTATGGTTTTGACAATCGTAAGATTTATACTATTACTGCTATCTATCAGAATCTAAATTCCGGTTCGCTCAGCGTCACATCGGCTCAAGAAACCGGAAATGCTACTCTCCAAACTCCAATTGACATTGCAACTCTTGAGGAATTTGTAGAAAAAGGTGCAAATTTGAAAGCCAGTGAAATAACGGAAGAAATATATAGAATCAAAGAAAAAGTAACAGTGGTTAAAAAGGGGAATTATATGTTCATTCAAAGCCCAACCACTGCTATCCCGGTGTCTGCTCTCGCAACTTCTACTATTTCATCTGCCCCTTACGAAAGCGGAAATATCGTTGAGAATTTAGAACTAAGAGTTCAATATTCCAGCTATGTATTGCAAGGATATTTCGATATTGATGAATCGGAATGGCCCGAGAAAATTGAGGGAGCAGTCGGCTTGCCGGAAATAGTTGCCTTCGAAGATCTCGATCCATCCTATGCATATAGATGGATAAGTCTGAAGGGAGTAAAGGCGGCTGCTAAAACCAACTTTAAACACGATAATCTCCACATCAACACTTCAACAGCCGCTGCAACAGTTGCATGTAATACTAATCTTGGAGCTCCCGCTATTAGTTTTGTCACGAATAACTTATATGATTTGACCGGCGTTCTTTACGCACGCCGCAGTGCAACCGCTGTAACTCAATGGCAATTCTATACCGCATCATGGATAGAGGCAACCAATAACGTTCCCGTTGAAGTAGCTTCAATAGCCGACCTCAAGGAAGCAACAAAAAATCTTGAAGACAATGCTATTTCCGAAAATGCATATAAGCTTGGTGCAGTATATGTGACACTCCGCACAGCTGATAAGATTTTTGCTCAAAATGGTACAGAAGGAATGAGTTTTGTTTCTGCCAATGACCAAGCAAATCTTGCTGGATTTAACTATAAATATGGTGATGTGGTTAATGCTCTTCAAGGGAAAGTCTCTAAAAATGGTGTTGACTACACGATGTATCTTGATCCTACATCATATCCCGTATCGACAATGAATCTACCATTCCTTATTCCCTCAACTTCTGTCTCGGTGAATGACTTGGCCACAACAAAGAATATTTTGGTCGAAGTTGATGAAGCAATCGTTGAAAATACAGCAACTCGCTCAACCGGTCTATCCGTAGGAGGACTCAACCTTGTAACTGACGAAGTAATGAATTCCGATCCGGATTCCGACACTATTGTCCCCAATGCAGCCTTCAAGCTTAAAGGTGTCAGTGACGGTCATAATTTCTACGTATACTCATCCGAACTTCTCCACACAGTGGGAGTCGAAACTGTTAATTCCAATACTGAAATAGAAGCAATTTATTCCGTTTCCGGTATGAAGAAAGCCACTCTGACTGAAGGGATAAATATCGTAAGAATGAGTGACGGTTCAGTTCGCAAAGTAGTTATCAAAAAATAATTTCTTGGTAAGATTATAAAATTATAGAGCCGCTTCGACAAGATAGTTTGCGAAGCGGCTCTATAATTTATTTTCCAACTTTTATTTCTTCAACAAGACATAAGATCGCTCGGGAGCAAGCAGCCCTTTAAGACGGCCATTTTTTACCTTAAACTCTTGATTGTAGACTTGATCATAATAAACGCCATTGGGTAATGTGGTTGGGAGATCTATGTAATCGGCCGAAGCGGAAATATTGACCGCAACAGCTCCTTTCTTCCCTCGGCTGACCAGCAATACATTCCCCTCGTCTGAAATCTCAACCTGTTCGCGTTCGCCACTAACGGCTTTTCTAAAATGATTTACAGCGGCTACTTCGGGATGAAAGAATTCGTCATTACCCCTTGCTCCCAAAATGTTGTCGCCATAAAAGTTGTGACGCGTTGATCCCATCGGACGACTGAAAAAGAGGGGGGTACCGTTCTGACGCGCCGTCAAAAAAGCCCACGCAGCACGAATTTGGGAATCACGCAAATGAGCTGATTCATTAGCATTGGCATACGTGTCATGACTTTCAACCCAAGTGGTCAAATATTCCGGAGCCGCAATATGATGAAAATCAACCAAATCCATTCCTGAGGCCGAACCTTTGTCCAGCATTTCCCGAAGCAGATGGCCGTATCCCGAAGCAGTCTGTCCAAAATACTCTGCATATTCCGCTTCAGGAACATTGCGGTCTTGAAGCACTTCCCCATAGACAAATAAAGAATCATAAGGCACGGCAAGCTTCACGCCGCCCACACTTTTTCTGCCGGTGGCTACATCCCAAAAATCATTTTTCTTTACTCCGGCAGCTTTGTCAACCGGATCAGAAGGTAACCCGATATGCTTTGCAGTATCGTAACGAAATCCCTTCACCCCCATAGCTAACAGATCATTGACAAACTTCAAATAATATTTTTGAAAAGCAGGGTTTTCAGTGTTAACATCCGGCAGCCCCCCGGAACCCCAAAGAGTACACTCCATTCTATCGTTATAATCTCTTACCGGACGAAGACCTTGCGAATGGAACATTTTGTCCCGACCACCAACAGCCTCATAGAAATCAGGTGACACACAATCGATGTCAAAAGCAGTATGGTTCGGCAAGACATCAACAATAATTTTTACATTGTATTTGGCTGCCGAATCCATCATCTGCTGCATCTGCTCCCGTGTGCCCAGAATGGGATTACCTATTTTCCAATCAGTCGGTTGATAATAATAATACCAATTCCCTTCCGTCACATCCGGATCAAAGATTTTCTTCCCGCTTCCTGCCGGGAAATAACAATTTTGCACCGGAGACGTTTGCACCATCGAAAATCCGGCCTCAGCGATTTTATGCATATTTTCCGCAATTGAGGGGAAATTCCAACTCCATGCATGAAGAATAGCTTCATCGTTTGTAACCGAAGGATCATGCTTGGTCCGATCCTTTGCCACAAGTGGCATAAAGCTGCAAGAAGCAGCAACAAAGCAGATTGAGAATTTCAATTTCATTTCAGAAAATCTATTTGGTTAGACTTGCAAAGGTAATGAAAAAGAGAAACTCAAACAAAATTGTATGTCATGAAAGCGTAGAAATGGGAATTTTTAATTAACTTTGACGGCTGAAACAGCTTATTACGGAAATGGCCGACAACTCACAATCCTCCATACTACGCCGCCATCCGGTGCTTGCCAATGCTGCAATAATCGTTATTGTTGCCGTGCTTGGCATCCTGATCGTCTACTTCTCAATAGCAATTTTTACTCACCACGGACAATTGCGCACTGTTCCCAAAGTAGAAAACATGTCCTACAGTGAAGCGATTCAAACTCTTCACGAAGCAGGTCTACGCTATGAAATTCGCGATTCGCTTTTCCTCGACGATGTTAAGCCTGGATATGTGGTGGAACAGTTTCCCAAAACCGGGTCGATGGTTAAACCCGGGAGAAAAGTGTTTCTTTATATAAATTCTGTTACTCCAAAAATGGTGGTGCTCGACGATGATAACCACCCACGGGAATATGCTCTTGCAGGCTCGTCTGAACGAAGTGCGAAAGCACGTTTGGAGGAACTTGGATTTAAGAATGTCAGAGTGGTTCGCGTATTAGGAATAAACGACATGGTTATCCGGATTTTAGCCAATGGGCTTCCGGTTCGCAAAATGCAGAAAATTCCGGTTAACAGCACAATTGTTATTGAGCTTTCAGATGGTCGGTTATCAGCTGTTGTCGACTCCTTAACCAATCTTGAGAACCGTTCTTTGTCCGATTCAATTTATCATTCTTCATCTCCCACGGATGAAGAATATGACCCGGACTACCATTATTCTGAGCCGACCGAAAATCCAGGTTATATAGAAACAGAAGAAGAGGAAACCAATGAATTCCTTGAATAATTCTTCCGACGCAAAAGATTCCTGCTCTCTAATGCCAAGCTGCTCTGACAATATATTGTCAGAGCAATCAGTGGAGAATGGTGTTGAAGAGTCAGAGTTTAATGAATTAGCTGCTTACGATACATTTACGTCCGAAGATGGACGGGAACTATTCGAACATTTTCGATTTCAAGCCGAAAAAGGTCAGCAACTACTCCGGGTAGACAAATTTTTGGTTGAACGAATGCCTCGGACGTCTCGGAATCGAATCCAACAAGCTGCCGATGCGAATTGCATTCTTGTCAACGGAAAAGCCGTTAAATCTTCTTATAAAGTAAAGCCACTCGACATCGTTTCCATAGTGATGGATCGTCCGCGCTATGAGAATGAGATTATTCCGGAAGATATTCCCCTCGAAATAGTTTATGAAGATGCCTATCTCCTGGTGGTAAACAAACCGGCCGGTCTTGTAGTGCATCCGGGACATGGGAATTATACCGGAACCTTGGTCAATGCGCTTGCGTGGCATTTTCGCGACAACCCGGATTACGATGTGGCCGATCCTCGTCTCGGATTAGTCCATCGTATCGATAAAGACACCTCAGGCCTTTTAGTAGTGGCTAAAACTCCGGAAGCCAAAACCCACCTCGGCAATCAATTCTTTCACAAGACCACAAGACGAGAATATGTCGCTCTTGCCTGGGGCGATTTCCCGGAAAAAGAGGGTACTATTATAGGAAATATTGCTCGTAATCCTCGGAATAAATTACAAATGGCCGTTTTTCAAGATCCGGAAATCGGGAAGCACGCCGTAACACATTACTCTCTTATCGAAAGTTTCGGGTATGTTTCATTGATAAAATGCGTGCTTGAAACCGGCCGCACTCATCAGATAAGAGTGCACATGCAAAGTCAAGGCCACCCACTCTTTAACGATGCCCGATATGGGGGTGATCATATTCTAAAAGGGAATACTTCCTCAACTTATCGGCAATTTATAGAAAATTGCTTTGTTCTCTGTCCCCGACAGGCCCTGCATGCCCGCACTTTGGGATTCGTTCATCCTCACACCGGGAAGGAAATGGACTTCGAAGCCCCAATCCCGGCCGACATGCAAGCTCTTATTGAAAAATGGAGAACTTATACATCTGCGCGCACTTCCAAAGATTAATTGGGTTTTTAACGGTTTTTAAGAACGAGCGTTCCCTCCATACGCCCAAAAATTGCTAATTTCGCATAATTTTAGGCGAGTGTCATTCCGATGCTCTGCCTATGCTTTATTCTCCAACGACAATCCGCTATGAAAATTTTTCTGCGCCATCTATTATATATACTCCTTGCCTTTACACTTTGTGTAGGATATGCCGAACCGACCTATGCCGCATCAAAGGCCCGTTCTTCTCAAAGTTCCAAAAAGAAGTCCTCAAAATCGAAAAAGACAAAATCTTCCACCTCCAAGAAGTCTAACTCCAAATCTTCTAAATCCTCCAAATCTTCTAAAAACAAAAAAAACTCTCGGACCCGATCTAAATCTTCTTCTAAGTATCCGCGCAAGCGTACGTATCAGCGAATAGTCAAACCGGCTCCCGCTCCGGACCCTGTTTTAAACGACTCCCTCACTCTTAGCATTGATGAGGCTTTAAAAAAGTGGATACCAACCGACAAGAATCCCGGTGGGCTTCGTGTCAACAGTGTAGTGCCTGATTCGGCCAAAAGCACTGTTAAAGTAAGTCTCAACGAGAATTATACTTACCTCCCCGTCAATCAAGAATTCATTTCCTCCCTTCAACGAGAGATTAAACGCAACTTGCCTGATAGTCTGAAATCCTATCAGATTAGCATTAGCTCTCAGCACCATCCAATGACTTACTATATCTCTCGAATTGATAAGTTGCCGGAAAAATATCGAAAAAATATTCCTTTCGTTGTCCAACGACAGCCATGGGTCAATCCAATAAAAGGAATGGAAGGCGACATAGTCGGACTTTGGTCGAGTCATGGCCGTTATTATAAGGGAGGGTCTTGGCAATGGCAACGACCTTTGCTTTTCAACACCCTTGAAGACATATATACGATGAGTTATATTCTTCCTTTTGTGGTCCCGATGCTGGAAAATGCCGGAGCATACGTAATGCTTCCTCGCGAACGTGACCTCAATTCCGAAGAAGTTATAGTAGACAATGACACTAATCCGGATGGTAAGGTCTATTCGCAACCTTATTATCGGGAAAAGACCGGTAATACACAATGGGAAACCGGCGAGGAAGAAGGTTTCATCTATGATCTGCCAGACTTCCGCGATACAGAAAATCCTTTTGAAAACGGCACTTATCGACAGACAAAGACTATTCGAAGTGGCAGTCCCTCAGTCGCTGCATGGTATGCAGACATTCCACACGATGGTGAATATGCGATATATGTAAGCTATAAATCACTCCCCAATTCTACGGAAGATGCTCTCTATACTGTCAACTATTCCGGGGGTAGCCGCGAATTTAATGTTAACCAGACAATGGGAGGTGGCACCTGGATTTATCTTGGCACATTCCCTTTGGAGGCCGGATATAGCGACACCGAGCCCGTGGTGACTCTTACAAACATATCAAAAACTGAAGGAAAAATCCTTACAGCGGATGCTATAAAAATTGGAGGAGGAATGGGCAACATTGCCCGAAGTCCCAATCGACGCGACATTTACTATGATCCTTCCACACCTGAAAACTCTATTTCCATAAACGAAAACGAAGAAGAAACTGAGGAGGAAATCGCAGAGGCAACCCAAGAAATTGATGACGAAGGAGATGTAGACAAGGAACAGGAAACCACTTCTATTCCAGCTACTCCGATGAAACAATCATTGGGGCGCGCTCCTGTTTTTTCCACCTCTAAAATGCCGCGATTTGTGGAAGGGGCACGTTATTGGCTACACTGGGCCGGGGCACCGGAAAATGTTTATTCTCCCTATCACGGTACAAACGACTATAAGGACGATTACACCGGACGAGGACACTGGATAAATTGGTTGGCAGGCGGTTCGAGAGTAATTCCCGATGCAGATGGACTCAACATTCCCGTAGATGTCTGTATGGCTCTGCATTCTGATGCCGGAAAACGCTCCGATGATAGCTTTGTCGGCACTTTGGGTATCTATTTTACCAATGGCGGAGACAGATATGAAGACGGGACTCCACGCATCAACTCCAGGATGTTGACGGACTATCTGATGAGACAAATAACCGGTGATATTCGCCAAACCTTCGAACCACGATGGACTCGACGCTCCATGTGGGATAAAAGTTACGTCGAAGCTCGTGTTCCGGAAGTCCCCACCGCACTCATCGAACTCATGAGTCATCAGAATTTTGCTGACATGAAGTATGGGCTCGATCCTTCCTTCCGATTTTGGGTGGGTCGCTCGATTTATAAAGCTTTAGGGCGATTCATGGCCGAGCGTAAAGATCGCGAGTTTGTGGTGCAACCTCTTCCGGTCTGCGATTTTGCAATACGACGCACAGCAAAAAATCACTATCGTCTTTCCTGGCATCCCACCACCGATCCTATTGAGTCTACCGCTACTCCTAAAAAATACATTATATTGGAGCGCACAGCCGACCAACTCGGCTTCCACAAAATCGGGGAAACTCATGCGACTCACTTTGATGTAATAGTAAATGACAATGACATTCATAGCTTCCGAATTATAGCCGCCAACGATGGAGGTCTTTCATTTCCGTCTGAAACTCTTGCTCTTAGAGAAGGTACGGATCTAAAACAGACTCCTGTATTAATCGTCAATGGATTCACCCGGGTAAGCGGTCCGGCTAATTTCTCCCAAAACAACTCTGCCGGATTTAAATCCCAGGAAGACTTCGGGGTGCCTTATATAAATGATATATCCTTTGCCGGCCATCAAACTGAATTTAATCGCAATGCCGGTGACCGATTCGGAGTTTCCAACGGGAACTACACGACAAAGGTTATAGGTGGGAACACCTTCGATTATCCCTATATCCACGGCGAAGCAGTTGCTAACGCAGGCTACGGATTTGTCAGTGCTTCGGAAGGAGCGGTAGCCCGGGGAGATGTAAAGCTGCACGATTTCAAAATAGTCGATCTAATCCTTGGCAAACAAAAAGCAACTACAGTTGGCAATGGTAAAATAGGCACTCGATTTAACACATTATCCGACCGATTGGCACAGCGTCTCAATAGTTATCTCCGAAAGGGTGGACATCTGATTGCCTCCGGTCAATATATAGCTTCCGAAGTAGAAGCAAATTATGCCAGTGAAAATTTCGGAATAGAACTTGACTCCATCTGTCCTATTTCTGCTTCAAGCATAGACTTCCGGCTTCCCGGTCTATCCCGTTACACCTCATTTTCTTCCACTCTCAATCGCGATAACTATATTGTCGAAAAGCCGGATCCATTACTCCCCGTCGGGAATGGCAATTCAATAGTCGCGACTTTGCCTGACTCCGATATTGCCGTCGGCGTCCTCTCCCGACATGGGAAATCCAAACGCGCTATCTTCTCCGTTCCCCTCGAATCACTCACTAACCCAACAGACAGAAACGACATCTTCGCTTCCCTCCTCCGATGGCTATCGGAATAAAATTCAGATTAACTATCATTTACTCCCGTTTCCTTCTTAACCCTTACCAATGGAAATCATCCGATTTAAAAACGTTAAGCAACTGTGTGATGACATCTGCCGCAACTCTCTTGACCAGTTTGTGCTTGTAAAACTTGACGACCGAGAGATTATCCCAGATGAAACTTGTTTCCATCGATTGATGGAAGCAGCCGGCGAAGTAGATGCCACTCTTACTTATTCTCATTATCGCGAGCGTCTTCCGGATGGAACTATCCTCAATCATCCAGTTTGTGATTACCAATATGGCTCTGTCCGGGATGATTTCGATTTCGGGCCAATGGTGCTTCTGAATGTTGCAGACGTTTTAGCGGCTTCCGAAGACTTCACAGATGAATACAAAATGCTCGACGGCGGATGGTATGCCCTTCGCCTACGGCTTTCTTCCACCGGGATATTTATGAATATTCCGGAATACTTATATACCACCGAACGAATCGACCATCGGAAAAGTGGGGAAAAACAACACGATTATGTCAATCCCTCCGCTCGGGAATACCAAATTCAAATGGAAGAAACTCTTTCAGATTATCTTTATGAAATCAACGCGCTGCTACCTGAAAGGCGAATATCGTATTTGAACAAATTTAACGAAGAAAATTTCCCTTGCGAAGCTTCCATCATCATTCCGGTTAGAAATCGTGTTCGCACAATCGGAGACGCCGTCAAATCAGCCTTGAGCCAAGAGGCCCCTTTCTCGTTCAATGTCATCGTAGTCGACAATGCCTCCAGCGACGGGACACGGGAATTATTGCATGAAATTACTGATTCCCGCCTTATTTTGGTTGAACTCGACGGAAGCGAAGGTCTCGGAATCGGAGGGTGTTGGAACAGAGCAATACAGCATCCACAATGCGGGCGTTTTGCTATCCAACTTGATTCCGACGACATTTATGCTGATGATTCGACTGTACGACGCATTGTAGAAAAATTCTACGAGTCAGGAGCCGCTATGGTGGTGGGTAGCTATGTTATTACTGATTTCAATCTACGGCCTATTCCCCCCGGATTGATTGATCATCGTGAATGGACGGATGCAAATGGAGCTAACAATGCTTTGAGAATTAACGGGTTTGGTGCTCCAAGAGCTTTCTTTACTCCAATTGTGCGTCGCTTCCTCTTTCCAAACGTCAGCTATGGCGAAGACTATGCAATGGCTCTTCGTATTTCTCGTGATTACATTATTGGTAGAATCTTCGAACCTCTTTATTACTGTCGGAGATGGGAAGGAAATTCTGATGCAGCTCTCTCCGTAGAACTGGTTAATGCTCACAACTCTTATAAAGACTTCCTTCGTTCCATCGAACTTTACGCTCGCATTCGGGCTAACTCTCCGGAACTAAGTGCTTTCGACGGCACTATCAATCCATCTAAAGATTCCGACATTCTTTCTTTTTAATTTCATAAAATCCCCCCAAGGTCTATGCTCACCCTTGAGTCCATCAATGATTTTTATGAGGCACAGTTTCAACAATGGCCTCAGTTGCGAGAGCGTTATGATGCACTTCTGAAAACCGAGCGCCGAATCGAATCTGTCGATGACATGGCTATAGGGTTACAATTCAATCCGGCTCGCATAAAATCAACAGCAGCCAAAACTGATGTCTCATCTTTGGCAAAACGTCCTTGTTTCCTATGCAAAGCTAATCGACCGGAACAACAACAGTCTCTTCATCTTATTGAGGGCTGGGATTGCTTGATAAATCCATTTCCCATTTTCCCTGTCCACTTAACCATTGCAAGTAAAGCCCATGAACCTCAGGAGGAGACACCTCTCGACATGGTAGCTGCCGCCGATCAAGCACCGGAACTCGTATTCTTTTATAACGGTGCGCGTGCCGGGGCATCTGCACCTGATCATCTGCACTTTCAAGCCACTCTAAAGGAAGAACTTCCTATTATTCCAATCGTTGAACAATTTCATTCAACTCAAGAATCTGGAATAATGTTATCCACACAATTCCCCATAACTCTCCCAATGACCTTTTGGAGTCTGGTTATCCTCCCCGATCCGGAGGGTATGCAACTCCTGAGCGTGCTTCCTAAGCTTCATGGCTTCGATGCCGTCACCGGAGCCCCGGACCCTGGAATGGTTAACGTGCTCGTATGGATGGACATAAATCATAAACTCCGAATCGTGGTTTTCCCCCGTAAAAAACATCGGCCCGACCTCTATTTCTCTCCTTCGGAAGAAAATAGGCTTTTAGTTAGTCCAGGCGCTGTCGATATGTCGGGTTTAATTATTCTTCCTCGGGAAAAAGAATTCCAATCGCTTACTCCACATCAGATTTCTAAAATCTATTCGGAATGTGGTTTTTCTCACAAAGAACTACGCGAGTATAAACCATTACAAAAATGAAGATTCGCATCGGAATCCATACCGATGGGCTGCCCATTATACATCGATCTGATAAAAGAGTCAGGATTGAGAACGCTCTAATGGGTGTTGGGTTTCATTGGCAACAAAAATATTCGCTCTTGCTTCCGTCTGACTCGGAATTAGTCTATCACACATCTTCAAAACATTCTACTATAAATCTGGTCGTAACTATACCTCTTGAAGAGTACTTGACAAGCGTGGTTTCAAGCGAAATGAATCCGGATGCCCCTCTGGAATTTATAAAAGCTCACGCAATTATTGCTCGCTCCTGGGCCCTCAATGCTCTATTGACTCAAAAGAGGAATCCTTCTGATAAATCCCTTTCTCCGGTCGAATCCTTTTCAACCGGCTATCCTACTTTTATCCGCATTTATGACAGCGACGACCATTCGGATTTTCATATATGCAACGACGACCACTGTCAGCGTTTTCAAGGGATGGATTTCGTAACGGATAAAGCACTCCGGGCCGTTCGGGAGACAGAAGGAATAATATTGACCGACCACCACGGAAATTTGGCCGACGCTCGCTATTCCAAATGCTGCGGAGGCTCCACAGAACTTTTTTCCACTTGCTGGCAAGAAAAAGATTTTTCCTATCTTCAGCCCATACATGACCCTTGGTGTAATCTTTCAAATATTGAAGAGTCCACAAGAGAAAAAATTTTAAAATCTGTCCTCAAAGACTATGATCATATAACGACTCCTGACTTTTACTCATGGGAAACCTTTGTTTCATATCAACAAATATCGGAGTCTCTTTTGTCTGAATTTAACACCGACATCGGCTATCCACTAAGTCTGCATCCTGTCGCCGTGGGTCCATCGGGACGAATATCTCTTCTTCGGATTGATGGCACAAAAGGTAGCGTGGTTGTTGGAAAAGAGCTTGCAATCCGTCGTTTACTTTCCCCCACTTGTCTGCTTTCCTCCGCTTTCACGGCCACAAAAACTCCACAAGGATTTATTCTTACCGGAAAAGGTTGGGGACATGGTGTCGGACTTTGCCAAATTGGGGCGGCTTCTATGGCTCACGCCGGTTACGATGCCACTCATATCCTCCAACATTATTATCCCGGAATAAAACTTTCATCCATCGATGAATACCTCAAATCAAATTCCCTCCTCCCTTAAGAGAAGGACTTCTCCTTGGGCTTGGATTCCTTCTCTATACATCGCAGAGGGACTCCCCTATTTCGCAGTAAACACTCTTACGGTGTTGATGTATGTCAATCTCGGAATTTCACTTACCGAAATGGCATTTTTCACCGGTTGGCTATATCTTCCCTGGGTTATCAAACCCTTTTGGAGTCCATTCATCGACTTATTTTCCACAAAACGCCGTTGGATAATCTCAACCGAAATTTTGCTCGCTCTTTCTATGGCAGCTATCGGTTTTTTACTTCCGACTTCATTCTTCTTCTCCGCAACATTGGTTTGCTTTTGGATAATGGCTTTTTTATCAGCCACCCACGACATTGCTGCTGACGGATTTTATATACTCGGTCTCTCTCCTCACGACCAAGCTGCTTTTGTCGGAGTCCGATCCACATTCTATCGTATTGCCAGTGTAATCGGACAAGGAGGTCTCGTCATGCTTGCCGGACACCTTGAAAAAACACTGGATACCATTCCGCAGGCATGGAGCGCCGTCTTTCTGATTCTTTCCGCGTTCTTCTTATTCGTCTCTGTTTGGCATCTCAGATTTTTACCTTTTCCCGCTACCGACCATGCTGCGGAAAACCGTTCTCCCTTAGATATTATCCGAGAATTCGGATTGACATTTGTATCTTTCTTTCGTAAACCGTTTATTTGGTCTGCGCTTGCCTTCATGCTGTTCTACAGGCTGCCGGAAGCTCTGTGTGTCAAATTGATTCAGCCTTTTTTAGTTGCATCCCGAGGAATGGGAGGACTGGGACTCTCCACTACTCAAGTGGGCTTCGTCAATGGCACGATCGGTGTGGTCGCTCTACTCGCAGGAGGAATTCTGGGAGGTTTAGTTATTGCACGCAATGGCCTTAAGAAGTGGCTTTGGCCAATGGCTCTTGCTTTAACGGTGCCTTGTCTTTTCTACTGTTTGCTCGCGATGACTCAACCGACCAGCTTTGTTTGGATTTGCACCGCAATAGGTATAGAGCAATTCGGATATGGGTTCGGTTTCACATCCTTCATGCTCTATCTACTTTATTTCGCTAAAGGTCCTTCCGCAACTTCCCACTATGCGTTTTGCACCGCCTTTATGGCTTTAGGGATGATGTTGCCTGGAATGGCAGCCGGTTGGATCCATGACCGCCTCTCCTCCTTCTCTATTTTCGCAGCCGACGGACCTCAGGGATTCATAAATTTCTTTTGGGTAGTTATCCTCTGCTGTTTAGTGACTTTTATCGTCACTGGTTCAGTTCATATCGATCCCTCTTTTGGCAGAAAAACATCCCCTGCTAAAATTTAATTATATCCCCGTCATTTCAATTACTTTTCCTGTAAAGATACCCGCCAGAATTATACCCACACACCACGCGGTAATCAGAGCTATACGCCACCCCTGAGAAAGACTTTTTACTTCCGGACGATTACTTCTATAGAGCGCCCATACCAATAGCATCAGAGGGATTCCGATCGTAAGGATGTAGCCGATAGCAGATGCCAGGGCGAATATAACTTCGTTTGGAGAGGTCTCTCCCATTTTCATCGGAGCCACTCCAAAGACGATTAAACCAATAATACAGCCAATCAGAGCAACCCCAATCCCAAGCAACAATGCTGTAGAGAGGATGAGGGCAATTATCAGCAACGCCCTTCCGATAAATCCACAAATACTTGCTAAATTGTCAGCCAACCTTTTGCCACCGGACCGCGGCGACACCATCTCTCCCACTGAATTATAGTCGGCATCAATCGTTCCCATCGTTCGACGGAAACTTTCGTTAACCGTTCGTCCGATGTTTGCTATAGTTGGCGATTCACCCCTCATTTCCATTTGCTGAATTGGTGTGCATGCTTCCGGGATAACGATCCATAAAATCAGATAAGCGATAATGATGGTCGAGGCGGACAGCACGGCGAGTAGGACTGTGAAAAGACGCACCCACGTTGGGTCTACATTTAAATAAGCGGCAAACCCTGAGCATACCCCTCCGATTATTTTATTTAACGGATTACGATAGAACCTGCGTCTCAGGGGCTTCGGTTCAAAAGGCGGTGGGGGCATTTCACCCCCTTGTTTGCCATATCCGGGAGGAGGTGGTGGTATTTTCCCTTCCTCTTCTTGCTTTTCAAGTTCATCTTCAAGCTCAGCTATCTCTTCCGGCCGTCCCATTCGCGAAATGATGGTCTCTACATCGTCTAAGGTCACTATCATGCTCTTCCCGCCGGGACGCTCGGATAACAATTCGGCTATTCGCTGCTCTATGTCGGCTATAAGTTCCGAGCAGTCCGGAGTACGTGAGAAGGCGGTTCGAAGCGTCTCCAGATAATCTTTGAGAAGATCAAAAGCATCATCATTGGCTACAAACAAATAGCCTCCGACATTGATGTTGAATGTTTTGTTCATAATTTTATTGGTTCTTGTTCTGTTTTTTCCAAATCAATACCCTCTATCAGATATCGAGTTGCTTCTTTCCGAAAATGTTTTACCGTGAAATTAATTTCTTCCCAAGCATCACTCATAGCAGACAGTACTTCGCGTCCATAGGGGGTGATGGTATAATATTTGCGCGGAGGGCCTTTCTTTGATTCTTCCCAGTGATAGGAAAGCTTCTCTTCTTTTCGCATCCGGTTGAGAAGTGTATAAAGCGTCCCCTCAACCACTATCATGTCTGCCTCACGAAGCGCATCTATAATATCGGAAGGATATGCACGTCTACCCGATAGCAGGAGCAGCACACAATATTCCAACATCCCTTTGCGCATCTGGGCTTTTATATTATTTACATTCTGCTCGTTCATTTATAATTTGTTTTCCAGTTCTGTTATATATCAAAGGATTGAGCCGGTCTTTGAACCGGAAGTACCCGAACTGTCATTGTTATCAATTTGAGCTCCAGTTTTCTTAACCTGACTCTGAAGCTGTCCGAAATTCCAAGTCAGAGATATTCCCACATTCCAGGCTCGGTTTGAACTGCACGAAGTAGTTTGAACCGTAGTGTTAATGGTGTGCGATCTGAAACTGCGATTCTTTTGTGCAAAATTATTTGCACTCAGTGTCAGACGAAGAGCGTCCTTCTCCAAAAATGATTTCGAAAGTGAGATTCCATACCAGTACCATCCGTCATTCACATTGAATAAAGACCGATCTTTAAAGGATTTTCCACCACTGGCGCTAAAATGTAGTTTCCATGGAAGAGTATAATCAAATGAACCTCCGACATAGCCCGACCATCCGCAGCTGACAATGTTCCGGGACGGTATTTGTAAGTCAGGAGCCTTTAGATCGGTATATCCTACTCGGCCGTTAGCTGTAAGTCTGATATTGCGGGTTACGTTCCAATTCAAAAATCCCGATAAAGTCGTCGTGTTATTATGTCCTAAATTATTATAGGTTCGATGGATCATCATGCCTTCGGAGAAAATGTAATCTGCTATAGCGTTGTCCACTCGCGAATATTCCAAGTCTACGCTTCCTCCGATCACTCTGCCGAAATTTGAATATGTTAAAGTCAATTTGTTTACATGCTCACTCGATAGATCCGGATTACCATAAAATACCATATTCGACATAGTGAGGTGGAACGGATTGACCTGACTTAGCGTCGGACGCGAAATCCGCATTTGGTAAGCAAGCCGGAGGGAATGCATAGGCGCAAAATTCCAACTTAAGGCCGCATTCGGAACAAGATCGTTCAGACGCGTCGAGAAATCTGGAGTATTTCCAGCCCGGAAATCCATTCCCATTTCCGTATGCTCATACCGGACGCCTGCCTTAGTGCCCAGTTTCCCGAATGTGCCGCTCCAGGAAAGATATACTGCTCCGATATTCTGATACTGCATGACATCCGTGTTGGTAGAGCTCGATATTTCTTCTCCAATATTTTCAAAATCTGTGGTCGAAGAATTCCAACCCCGGGCGTTGTTATGGCGTAACACCATTTTTGCACCGGCTTCGAGCAGCTGACGATCAGATGAGAAAGGTAAGGTATAGTCAAGTTGGAATGTATGTTCACGCTTCAATTCAGAAGAAAACAGCGCATTCAAGACGTTCGTTGCTATCCCAAAAGATTCCGTTGTCTGGCGACTTAAATCTAAACTGTTGTCGCCATATGTAAATAAGTATGAACCTATGAGATTGTGTCCGGACCGATTAAAGGTATGCTGATAGGACACACCGGCCATGAGAGATCCTCTCCCCAGACTACCATTCTTCAGAATCTGATCATATCCCCCTATCAACTCTCCAACATCATTATAGACTCGCTCCGATTCATCAAATCTCTTAATCTTCGCATACATATCATTCCAGGAAAAGTTTACCGTAAAAAGGTTGAGCGTATCAGGCTCCCATGATAAATCGACTCCGGCGCCACCATAATGAAATTTAAAATCCTGAGTCGTTCTGCTTTCCAAAACACTATACATATCCGTCGGTGGATAAACATCTCGCACATACGACTCTTGAGGTGAATTTTGAAATATATTATTGGCATAGACCAATTGGGCATTAGCCGTAACATTTCCTATTCGGCCCCGGGCATTTACTGCGGGCTGAACTCCATCCGTACTCACGCCCAACGACACCGTGCCGGCATAGCCCTTAAGAGTCTGTGAGCGTACGGTTATGAAATTAAGTATGCCTCCAATCCCCTCTGCATCGTATTTTGCTCCCGCTTCCTTTATTACTTCTATCCGGCGGACAGACGAAGCCGGCATAGACTTCAGAACCAGGCCGGGATTAGAGGAAAGCATCGGATCCGGTTTTCCATTCACATAAATCTTAAATGAGGACTGGCCGTTAAGACGGATGTTATCCTCCCCGTCAATTGTTACGTTCGGGACCTTCCGAAGCATCTCCAACAGCGACGAGCCCGCTGCCTGGGGATCATCTTCTACATTGTAGGTCACTTTCTCCCCATTTGTCTGCACTACAGGTTTGCGAACCTCTACCACAACTTCCTGGAGCGTGGCAGTGTCTATCGTGGCTACTGAATCCGGCACTTCCGTAGTGTACTCAATTTCCTCCGGTTCTTTTTGAGGTTCTTGCTTGGCAGCCGATGCATAAAATCCTTCTGTCAGAGAGAACGCAAGCAAAACTGTGCCCAGTGGTAATTTAAATAATGACTTCATAATCGTTTTTTCAAAAATTTGTTTTGGCGGTGTTTTAAGAGTTTAATGAAAGGGAGAAGAGACGCGTCCGTCGTGTGACTCCCATTCCTGCGTTGAATTTTGTTTTGACGGTGAGTTGCTAACCAAAGAATCGGTTATGGGCCCTGCGACTCTTCCGATTAGTAATTTCATCGATGCAAAGGTATACATAATTTTAGTACTATGCAATACATACTACCAAATATTTTTTAGTACCTATCTTAAATTTTGCCACTAAAAGAAGTTATAAATATGAAAAACAGTCACTTAAATAAATAATTCGTATCCAATTTAGTTACTGTCTTCAAAAAATTCCTATTTAACTTCCGAATTTGGAAATTATCAGTAAAACCGGTCTCAATCTGGCAATCTTTTTACTAAATTCCTCCCCACTTCATTTGTTATATTTTTAACTTTATTTAACTAAAATCGGGGGGTGACGAAATCTATGCATTATCTTTGCATCGGCGTTCTGAGGGGATAAGACAATCCCTGATTTACTCCGTTCCTCCCGAGGAAAGCATTTGTGTTTTTTATATTAATGTTTAATTAAAAGTAACTTTAAATT